>JAENWT010000024.1 GCA_016650125.1 Thermoleophilia bacterium | reverse complement strand
TATGACACGCCCGAGCATCCGGCGCGTGGGCGCATGGGCTGGCACGACGTCGCTTCGCGGCTGCGCGGGCCGGCGGTGACCGACGTCGGCCGCCACGTCGCCCAGCGCTGGCAAGCGGTCACCGGCGCGCGCCTGGAAGCGCTGCCAGCCGACGTGGTGAGCGCCGGCGATGTGGAGCTGCAGATCGTGCGCACCCTGCCCGAGAAGTGCTACGACTTCGCGCCGCGAGGCGACTTCCGGATCATCGAGGCGTACCTGCGCGCGCTGCGCTCCGCGCAGCACCTGGTCTACTTGGAGAACCAGTTCCTGTGGTCGCCGGAGATCGTGAACATCCTTGCCGACAAGCTCCGCCGGCCGCCGGCCGACGAGTTTCGCGTCGTCATCATGCTGCCCGGCAAGGCGAACAGCGGACAGGACAACACCCGCGGGCAGCTCGCCCTCCTCGCTGAAGCCGACGGCGACCGGGGGCGCTTCCTCGCCACGACGATCCGGGCGCGCTCGGGCAACACCAGTGACCGCGTGTACGTGCACGCGAAGGTCGGGATCGTCGACGACTGCTGGCTCACGCTCGGCTCCGCGAACCTCAACGCGCACTCCTTCTTCAACGACACTGAGGTCAACGTCGTCACCTGCGACGCGGCGCTCGCGCGCGACACGCGACTGCGACTGTGGGCCGCCCATCTCGAACGCGACATCGACGAGGTCGCCGGCGACCCGAGCACCGTCGTCGACGAACTCTGGCGCCCGATCGCGGCCGAGCAGCGCGAGCGCAGGAAGCGCGGTGAGCCGTTGACGCACGGGCTGGTGGAGCTGCGGGCGACCTCAAGCCGTTCCGAACGGCTGCTGGGCCCGTTGCAGGCCCTCCTGGTTGACGGCTAGCTGTAAGACCCCATGCTTGCTGTGCTCGCCCGGACGACGCGCGAGGTCCACGATGTTCTCCGAGCTGCCTCGCCCACCCACCGCCGCCTACGCGACCACTTGCTCGCGATCTTCGTTGCCACGGCGGTCGTGAACCTCATTTGCGCGGCGCCGCGTTTCTGCTCGAGCGAAAGCTCAGCAGACCGACGCCGGGTGCCACTGAGCAGTTCTGACTACGCCCGGGGATCCGTTAGAGCTCGTCCTCCAGCTCGGCCGCCTTCTCGTCGTGACTCCCGGCGCTCTGGCCCTCGCGGGACTTCTGTTGCTCAACTTGCGTCGCGCGTGTGCCCAGCTCCTCGGCGCGGGCGGCCTCCTCCTTGGCCAAGGCGGCATGCTCCGTGGCTTCCTGGCGCAGACCCTCGGCTTCCGGGGCCAGTTCCTGAGCCTTGGCCGCATGGGCGTCTGCCTCTTGACGATGTCCAGCGGCTTCTGAAGCCTGCCGCTCGCGCAGGAGCCTTCTCTGCTTCACGCGGCGTGCGATGAAGACCGCCACAAGCGCCAAAACGATGAGCGCGGCCACGACGATGGCGATGATCACAATTGCAGACACACTGACCTCTCTCCTCGTTCTCCTCTCCGGGGAGCCGCTCGAGGGAGGAGGAGAACGCGAAGAACCCAGCGAGCAGCTACTGCGTCAAGCGTAACCGTACCTATTCGAGAAAGAACCTAGCGGGCGTTGAATTTGCCGAGCGTTCCATGCAGGCTCGAGATGGCGGCGCGGATCTCGGGGTTCCAATAGCGTCGCATCAAGGCCGCTATCGGGTCAGGGCCTTCCGCCCTACCTGGTCGACTTCTTCGCGGCCGGCTTCTTCTTCGCTGCGGGCTTCCTGGTCGTCTTCTTCGCAGCGGGCTTCCTGGTCGACTTCGCTGCAGCCCTGGTTGCCGGTTTCTTTGCCGCCGGCTTTCTTGCCTTCTTTGCCTTCGGCTTTGCCGCGGCCTTCCTGCTCGGCTTCTTCGCCGATTTCGAGGCTGACCTGGCGGTCCGTTTCTTGGCGGGCTTGCCCTGTCCGAACGCCTTCTCGATCCTGGCGATTGCGTCCCTGATCGACTTCTCGGCGTCCTTGGCGTCCTTCAGCAAGCGCTTCTTGGTCGCCGCGTAGTCGCTTTCGACTCTCGCCCTGGCGCTTTCGGAGGACTCACGCACTGCCTTTTCAACTGCCTTCGATTCGCTGATCGAAAGTTTTCGGATCTTCTCGGCTGACTTCTCGAGCTGGTCAATGGCTTTGTCGATGGCTGACAAGTTGTCCTCCTTGGTTGGCTGGTGGTTCGAGTGTAACCGCAGAAACAGGAAGGTACTTCGGATAAGCTGGTCGGGCTCGTCTGGATGACGTTACTCAAGGGAGACATGAGGACCGACGTATCTGTTTCGAAGGGTGACCGGCTTCTGAAGCTTGGGCTGTTCGTCGCTGCCCTCTTGCTGATCGTCTCGGCTCTTGCCGCACCGGCCGGCGCGGAGACTCGTGTCATCACCAAGAAGGTCGGTCCGATCACGGTCGCGCCCTATCAAGTGGCGCTGGGCGGTCCACAGTTTCCGGACGGTCCCCTGCCGGTCGCCCCGAACATCGAAGGCTTCATCACGAAGATGTCCGTCGACGTGGTCGACGTCAAGACTGGCAAGCCCGTTCCGATCCGCCGGATCATGCTCCACCACATTGTCTTCATGAACTTTGGAACGCCGGAGGCCAGGCGTTACGACCCGTTCTACGGCGATGGCGAGGAGCGGGCGAAGATGGAGCTGCCCAAGGGCTACGGATATCCGATCCATCCGGGCGAGCAGTGGTACTGGGTCTGGATGTTGATGAATCATCAGTCAGTGACTGACCAGGTCAAGATCCGTTACACGATGACCGTCGTGACCGACAAGACCCTCAAGCCGGTCATTCCTTTCAACTTCGATACTTCCAACCGCCGCGCGGGGCTTGTCTTCGACGTGCCCGGCGGAGGCAAGCCGGGATCGGTGGACGTGCGCAAGATGAGTCGTCCCGCCCCGGTTGCCGGACGACTGGTAGCCGGACTCGGGCACGTTCATGGCGGAGCCAAGAGCCTGGCCCTCACCCAACCGTCTTGCGGGAACCGGACCCTCTACCGCTCATCCCCCACCTGGGGGCTCAAGAAGCACCCCTTCTACCAGGTGCGTCCGGTGCTTCATGAACCCGGACCGATCAACATGAGCCAGTTCACGTCGGCGCGCGGCATCCCCGTGGCAGCGGGCGAAACCCTGACCCTCACTTCGCGATACGACAACCAGTATCCGCACACCCGGGCGATGGGACTCATGGTCGCGTATCTGGCACCCGACCCGAAAGTGACGGCAACCAATTGCGCACCCTTGCCCAGGGACTACAAGGTGCTCAAGACGAAACAAAAGGGCCGAAAAAAGGTGCCGCCACGGCAGATTCACATCTACGACTGGAGCAAGAAGGGCAAGGCGATAGAAGTTCCAGGGCCGCGTGGGGCGATGCAGGTTGCCACCGGCGATACGACTGTCGTCGCCGATGACTTCCAGTTCAAGGCCGGCAATGTGTCCTTGCCGCGCGGTGGGACGATCACCTGGTCTTTCCCCGGCGACGTCCTTCACAACGTCACCCTGGCCAACGGACCAGAGGGCTTCTCATCCGATCGCCTGTTGAACGGGGGCACCTTCTCCAAGACGTTCACCAAGCCGGGCACGTACACGTTCTTCTGCGAGCTACACCCGGTCGGCATGATCGAGCGCGTAGTCGTGCGCCCCGGAATCCCAGCCGGCCTTGGCCTCGCGCCTTATTGACGCTTTCACAGTAAGGTTGGCCGATGGCTCACTCGTTGCGTTCCCGCGTCGCCCTGGCAGTGATCAAGCGGAAGCTTCCGGAGTTGATGTCGGCCGATCCGGTCGGCGACCTTTCCGACGGCCTCCACGTCGCAGTGGTCGGCTCCGGCTCGCCGCTGCCCGACCCGAAGCGCGGTAACCCCTGCGCCGCGGTGATCGCCGGCGGCAAGGTCTACATCGTCGACGCCGGCGAGGGCTCCTCGCAGACCATGAACCGGATGAAGATCGCGCCGAACCGGATCGCGGCCGTGCTGATGACCCACTACCACTCGGACCACATCGGAGGGCTCGGAAGTATCAACCTGATGCGCTGGGTTTCCGACGCCGAGCTCCCGTCGATGCGGGTGATCGGCCCCACCGGAGTCGAGCAGGTAGTCGGTGGGTTCAATCAGGCCTACACGCTGGACGACAGCTACCGGGTCGGGCACCACGGTCCCGGGATCATCAATCCCGAAAGTGGCCGGATGGTTCCCGAGGAGTACTCGATCCCCGATGGTCAGGGCTCGATGGTCGTGCTCGAGGAGGACGGTCTCAAGGTCACCGCCTTCACCGTCGAACATCCGCCGGTCGAGCCGGTGGTCGGTTACCGCTTCGACTACAAGGGCCGCAGCGCCGTGGTCAGCGGTGACACCAACTACTGCGAGAACCTGATCGAGGCCTCGAAGGACGCCGACCTGCTGCTCCACGATGCCCTCTCGGTCGAACTTTTGAATCTGGTCGAGAACGCTGCCGGTAACGTCGGACTGGCCGCCCGCAAACAGATCCTGACCGACGTCGAGGACTACCACGCGACCGCGCCCCAGGCCGCCGACGCGGCCCGCGAAGCCGGTGTCGGTGCCCTCGCGATCACCCACATCGTTCCGCCCCTGCCACTGAAGGGCCTCGAAGGAGTCTTTCTCGATGACGCCACCGACCGCTTCAAGGGTCCGCTCTGGCTGGCGAAGGACGGCGACCTCTACAGCCTCCCGGTCGGCGGCGGCAAGGTCGAGCGAAGCCGCATGATCAGCCGCGGACCCGGCGGCTGAAGGCCGCGGTCAGTTCGGGCTGACGGTGCGAAGCCCCGCTGCGCTGGCAGCTTTCGCCTGACTCGTGTCGTATGAGATGAAGACGTCGGCGCCGACCCGCAGCGCAACCACGACATGCAGCGCATCGAGGGAGCGAAGGTTGGTGCCAGGCATCAAACCGGCTTCCCGGTAGATGGTCGGGTCCAGGTCGACGAGATCGAACCACTCAAGTACATCCGTGACCTTCTCTTGCGGTGCTCCCCTTCGGACCGCAGCTCGGCGAAGCTCGGTTTCAAGCAAGAGGCCCGAATAGAGACCTCCATCGTCGGTGTCCAGCTGATCCAGGTACTCCTTCAACGCCTCAGTCTCAGGCTCCGCAAGGACGAGCTTGGCCGCAGCCGAAGTCTCGATGTATGCGATCAACGATCGCCACGGAGATAGTCCAGGTCAGGCTGAATGGGCTCACCTATATCCAGACTCTTGATCTCGTGAAAGCTGCCGTGCTTTACCGCCTTGCGCACCCTGAGTGGACGAGGGCCTTTAACGGCCGGCGGAGGCATCAGAACTGCGACAACCTCACCATGATTGGTGACGTTGATTATCTCTCCACCCTGAACCTCGCGGAGGATCGCACTGCTGTTGTTCCGTAGCTCTCTATGGGGGATTGTGCGCGCCATGTAGCAAGCGTAGCAACCGAGCTCGAGTACGGTCATGGATTGGTAAGTCGTGGGCGATCGGTTCTCGCTCCCTGGAAACCGTAAGTTTGCATACATGGAACTCACCAACCGCATAATTGACTGGCGATCGAAGGGCACGACCGAGGACTTCCGGGGCAGGAAGATCCACGTCTATGAGCGGGACGGAGAGGGCACGCCGATCCTGCTGCTTCACGGCTTCCCTTCAAGCTCATACGACTGGCAGCCGATGCTCGACCTGCTGCCCGGCCGTCGGGTGCTGGCCTTCGACTTCCTCGGCTTCGGCCTCTCGGACAAACCGAAGGACCACACCTACTCGCTCATGTGGCAGGCCGACCTGACCGAGGAGCTGGTCCGCCGGCACTTCCCGGACGAGTCCGTCTTCCTGGTCGGCCACGACATGGGCACTTCGGTCTCCACCGAGCTCTTCGCGCGTGACATCAGGGGCGAGCTGGGATTCGCGATGACCGGGGCGATGCTCTTCAACGGCAGCATGATCCTCGAGAAAGCCACCCTGACCCGCGGCCAGAAGATCCTGCGCGGACCACTCGGTCCCCTCGCCTCACGACTCTCGAGCCGACGTGTCTTCACCCGTGAGTTCGGGGCGATCTTCTCGCCCGACCATCCCTTGACGGACGACGAAGCCAACGACCAGTGGTCATTGATCTGCCACAACGGCGGCCGGGCTCTCGGCCACAAGCTCATCCATTACCTCGAGGAAAGGGCGAAGTTGACCGACCGCTGGCACGGAGCAATCCGGGACTGGCAGGGCGACCTCAGCTTCACCTGGGGCGAGCTCGACCCAGTCGCGACGACCTCGGTGCTCGATGCCGTGATTGAACTGCGGCCCCAGGCGATCGTCCAACGCTTCCCAAAGCTGGGCCACTACCCGCAGATCGAGGACCCCGCGGCGATCGCTTCTGCGGTGAAAAACGCCGAGGGCTCTCCGACCCACTGACGCCTGGCGGCATGGTGAGATGCCGCATCATTTATCACTGACCGGTGTTAGGTAAGTTGAAGGCTGGTATTTCTCCGGCGGGCAACGGACAATGGAGCACAGGGTGACGGGCAAACGCACATTCATCGCATCGACTGCGGGTATCGTCCTGGCATGCCTGGCTCTGAGCAGTTTCACCGGCCCGGCGTCGGCCGTACCGGCCAGGACCACGGTCCACATCTCTTCACTTCCCCGGATCTACGGGTACGTCGAGAGCCCGAAGCCGGTGGCCTGCGGCAGGAATCGGGTGATTCAGGTCTTCAGGGTGAAGCCGGGCGAAGATCGGCGGGTGGGGACGAGTCGCACCCGCAGCTTCCGTGGCGACTGGCAGTGGTCGATCCCTTCCGGCACGGGCAACGGCCGCTTCTACGCGAAGGCGAAGGCGAAGGCAGGCTGCCGTCCCGGCAAGTCGAAGATCATCTCGGTGACGCCGAAGTCGGTCAGCGCCGAGGAATGCCCGATCACCAGCGGCGAGGCCTGTTGGATCGGACTTGCCGACAATCCCCTTCAGTTCAGCAGCGGCATCGGTGAGACCTGCCCCAACTTCGGCAGCAAGATCGGTGACTGCGACGGCCGGGGTTATCCGGGTTCAAGGGCGTGGTCCGGCAACGACGCGAATTTCCACTGGAGCCAGCAACCGGATACGACGCTCCGCGGCGTCGCCTATTACGTCGGCGACAAGACCTACCTCGAGGGTTCGGTCCCACGATCGGATTCGGCCCGCTACTCGATCCGGGACGCGGTGACCAAGGGCGATGACCGGCACTGGTGCACGCCGGACCTGCCGGGCGAGAAGCCGGGAGATCTCGGCGGGCCCCTCTACATCAACTTCATCGACCAGATCCGCGGGGCCACGGTACGATTCCACGGCTACCTCACCCGCAAAAGACCGACGGGCTGCTGGAAATGACCGGAAAACGACTACCCATCACCGCGATCTCCAGCGTCGCCGCTCTTGCCTGCCTCGCGCTCATGGGATTCGCCGGGACTGCTTCAGCCGCGCCGGTCAAGACGAAAGTCACGATCGACAATGCGGTGCCGCGGCTCTATGGCTATCTCGAGACGGCAAAACCGGCGCGCTGCTCGAGGAAGCGCAGGGTCGCCGTGATCCAGGTTGGGAAGGGCGACCTTCCGGACCAGAAGGTCGGCACCGGTCGGACCCGCAAGTTCCGCGGCACGTGGCAGTGGTCGCTGCGAGGCAAGAGTGGTCCCGGCAAATTCTACGCGAGGGCCGCGGCCAAACCCGGTTGCAGGATGGGCACGAGCCGGAGCGTCAAGGGGACCCTTCGTCCGCGGGGTGACGACGACTATTGCCCCAACACCAGCGCCGACTCCTGCCTGATCGGCACCCATGAGAACCAGCTTTCCTTCGGCAGTGGCATCGGCGATCTCTGCCGGAAGTTCGAAGGAAAGTCCGCGAGTTGTGAAGGCAGGGGCTACAACGGCGCCGAGGCGTTCAGCAAATACCGGGAAGCGAACTTTCATTGGAACCAGGCCGATGGATCGACGTTTCGGGGCGTGGCTTACTACGTGAACAACGGTTCCTACCTCGAGGGATCGATGCCCGGTCCGTTTTCCAACCGCTTTTCAATCCGGGATGCCTACGGTGCGGGTGACCCGGTTCCGGGACGCCACTGGTGCACGCCGGATCTGCCGGGTGCCAAACCCGGTGAACTGGGCGGACCGATCAATTTCGATTTCGAAAATCTGCCGCTCGGCGCGGCGGTCAGATTCTGGGGCTACGTGACCTTTAAGGGTCCCCACTCCTGCTGAGCCAGGGTCCGCTGCTGCCTTGCGTTTTACCGGCCGTGTGCTCGACTTCGAGTCAGCCGAAACCGCGCTGCTCGAGCCTTACACCAAGCTGGTCTTCAGCCGCCAGTCCTGATTCGGGATATGCCCTGAACTTTCGTGTCTTTCGTCGGGCAAGAATCCCACAATCGTCCCTGTAAAGACCACAATTTCGGTGTCAAAATGTGGCCTTAGGCAGAGTTCGCTGCCTTAGAATCCCTCAATTTCCTACGCAAAACAGAGTCCCGAGCAGCTTGAGGCATTGCGGCAAGTAGCCCTCATACAAAGCGCGGAGGCTTCGAACGCGATCGAGAACATCCACGCCCCCAGAAAACGTATCGAAGAGCTTGTCAACGAAACAACAGAACCTCGTGACCGCTCCGAACAGGAAATTGCTGGATATCGGTACGCCCTGGATTTGTTGCACGTCAATGCAACGACCATCGACTTCGAGCCCAAGTACGTTGAGCAGATTCATGGCGCTCTTGGTCGTTACACCGGGGACAACACAACCGGACACTGGAAAAAACTTGACAACGAGGTTGAAGAAGAACACCCAGACGGAACCAAAGTCGTGCGATTCGTTCCGGTCAGTGCCAACGAAACACCAGCGGCCATGGCGGAGCTTCACGACGCGTTCAATGAAGCAGAGCGCCAGCAGAAGTATCACCACCTTCTCTTGACGGCCGCGTACGTCTTGGATTTCCTCGTCATCCATCCATTTCGTGACGGCAACGGACGTATGTCGCGCCTAATAACACTGTGGCTGCTGTACCTCGGCGACTACGAGGTCGGGCGCTACGTCAGCCTCGAGAAGCTAATCGAAGAAAGTAAGGAGAGCTACTACGAAGCCCTAGCAAAATCGACTGCGGGATGGCACGACGGAAAACACGACCTGCGTCCCTGGACGGAATACTTCCTCGGAATCGTCAACGCGGCCTACGGCCAGTTCGAATCGCGAACTTCACTACTCGCTGGGCGAGGAAGCAAACAGCTGCTCGTCAAGCGTTTCATAGCCAGCAACTTGTCGAACGAGTTCAATGTTGCGCAAGTTCGAGAGGCGGCTCCGGGCGTCAGCGACTCAACGATTGAGAAGGTACTGAGCGAACTCAGGAAAGATGGCGTGATCGAGCGAAAGGGATCGGGTCGGGGAACCAGCTGGCTGCGCCTGAAATCCGATTTTCTCGATGATCACGATTCCAGGGCATCGTGATCTAACCGCCTGCATCATCGAAAACCTTCCCTGGGTCAGTGTCTCTCGTTCGGCCAGCGGAACTTCTGGTAAACGCAGCCGAGTCCGTCGCGGACGATCCGGGTCGAGCCGGCCGACCTCAGTGTGAGCTTGCGCTTCAGTTTGCGGGTCTTGTAGCGCCAGCCCTCGGGCAGCGCCATCAGCGGGTTCTGATCGACCGTGTTCAGGTCGGGTTCGCTGAGCTCGGGATCGACGTTCCGTGTGTAGGCCTGCATCGCGTAACGCTTGCCTTCCGGGGAAATCACCTGGCGGATGTAATGGCCCTTTTTGTAGTTCCAGGTGGTCGTGCGGTTGACCGTGAGTTCAGTGAACGGAGCCGGGGAAAGCGTGGGGGTCCCGAGCGTCGCGACCGGTCGGACCTCCAGCCCACTGAGCACGAGCGGCTCGCCGGCCTTGGCTCCGGTTATCGCGTCGATCACCCAGCGGCGCGGGCCGTTGGGGACGGCGAGCAAGGCTCCCTGGCTCTCGGCCACCTCCTTGAAGTCGACCGCGTCCCATTGCTCGGCCGGACAACGGTTGAGCCCGACTGTGTTGAAGACGTTGACCAGGAAGCCGCCTTCCGGATTCGCGTTGACGGTGAAGATCTCGCAGTAGCGGGAGTTATAGAGCCCGCCGAGCTGCTTGCCCGGGGGTTGCGTCTTGGCACTGCCGGCGGCAGGAAGGATGAAAAGCGTCGTCAGCGCCAGCACGGCGGCGACTGCGATACGGCCGGGAATCTTCAGGCTTTTCATTCGGTTGCTGCCTCTCCTCGTCGGTGAATTCTCACTATTGATAAAACGTCAATACGAGCATAGTTGCGCATCTGACCGGGTTCGGGGAGAATGCCCCCGCGCCGCGATGCATCAATCGCAGCGGCACTAGCCAAATCGAGTCAGAAACGGACGGGGGATCAATTGGGCCAGCTACGCAGGGCGGGTATTCGAACGGCATCGGCGAGCTTCCTGCTGGCGATCCTGGCGCTGGTGACCTTCGTGATGACCCCGATGGCGGCTAACGCTCGCCCCGATTCGAAAGCGGTCATCTCCCCTCTCGCCTTTCGTGTGCTTGAACGCCCGAGCCCGGTCCGCGGTGCCGACAACCGCATGCACCTGGCCTATGAGCTCCAGGTCGTGAATCAGTCCCCGCTCGACGTGACGATCAAGAAAATCGGCATCCGCGGCGGCAAGAACCTGCTCGGCAAGGCGATGACCGAGACCGACATCGCCGGGCGCATCAACAACTTCGGCGGCGGCACCGGAGCCACCGTCCTCGCCGGTTCGAACTCGATGATCATCGTCGACGCCACTTACAGCCGCAGCCGGAAGACCCCGAAGCGGATCAGCCACGGCGTCGTCCTCTCCTGGACTGATCCGACAACCAGCGAGCTGAAGAAGCTGCGCTTCGCCGGCGTCAGGTCCCGGGTCGGCCAGCGCAAGGCCGTCCGCGTCGACGCGCCCCTTCGCGGCGGCAAGTGGGTCGGAGCCAACGGCTGCTGCGTCCTCAACCCCCACCGCGGCGCCACCCTTTCAATCGATGGCACCATCCGCGTGCCGGAGCGCTTCGCGATCGACTACGTCCAGCTGAACGACGACGACCGGCTCTTCAGCGGGCCGCTCAACGAGAACTCGAGCTACCCCTACTTCGGCGATCCGATCTACTCGGTTGCCAAGGGCAAGGTCGTCCGTGTCCGCGACGGGCTGCCCGAGCAGACGCCGGGCTCGCTGCCGACGAACGCCACGCTTCAGATGGCCGGTGGCAATCACGTCGTGGTCAACATCGGTCACGGGCGCTTCGCCTTCTACGCCCACCTCCAGCCGGGCAGCATCACGGTGAAGAAGGGCCAGCGCATCAAGTCGGGCAGGGTCATCGGCAAGCTCGGCAACACGGGCAACACTGACGGCGCGCATCTCCACTTCCACATCATGGACTCGGCCTCGCCGCTGCAGTCGAACGGACTGCCGTTCGTCTTCAGGAAGTTCCGCGGCCAGGGTTTCATCACCGACGAGGCCGCGCTTCAGGCCGGTGGCGATCCGGGAATCAAACGCAGGCTGATCGGCCCGCACAGGAACCAGCTGCCGCTGGCGAATCAGATCGTCAGCTTCGGCAGGCGCAACGGCAACGGCGGCGTTACGCCGTAACGCTTACCTCTATCGATGAACCGTTCGAACCTGATCAAAGCAAGTCTGGCCGTGCTCGCCCTGGCCGCGCTGACGGTCGGGCTGCCGGCCGCGTTCGCTCCGGGCACCTTCTACGAGGACTATCCGTTCTTCACGTCATGGGTCAACCTGCTGCCGCCGTACAACGAGCACCTGATCACCGACGTCGGCGGGCTCTACCTCGCTTTCGGCTTCCTTTTCTGCTGGTCACTGGTCAAGCCGTCGCGGCAATTGATCCTCCCGCTCTGCATCGCCTGGCTGATCGCACAGGTCCTTCACGTCGCTTTCCACATCTCCCACCTCGAAGGTTTCACCACCACCGAAGCGGTCGGCCAGACCTTCGGATTCGTCGTCCTGCTGGTCGCCGCGATGATCCCGATCTCGATCCTCTGGAACCGCCGGAATTGACCAAGAGCCGATAGCAACTTTCGGCGGATTATCGGTTTATATGAGTCGGATGGCGCTTTTGAAGCCGTCCGGGTTCCTGGGGAGGGACCAGGGGGAGGAGGAGCCTGGACCCGGTCCCCGGATCGGGTCCACTCCTGCTGACAGCGCGGAGCAACTGTTCTGGCAGCGACTTCATATCTATATCCCGGGAAACCGTTGCCAGAGAACGAGTTCAGAGCCGACCAAACTCTTTGGCAACGATTTCCTATCCATAACCCGCAATACCGTTGCCAGAAGCAGGTTCGGAGCCGAGCCAAACGTTCTGGCAGTGAACTTGCCCGCTGAGCGGGCAATTTCACTGCCAGTACTACCGTTCGCTGCCAATACCGCCATTTCTGCCATGTCACGTCCGCGCAAGGTTGTGACAAGGCGTCTTTTCGAAGCTGAACCACGGAACCCGCTTCCGTGGTTCAGCTTTACTGCGTCTGATTCAGCCTTCTACGGCCCGAGGGCCGGGCACACGGCGGAACTTGAAGATCTGTGGCTCCATGCCGGCCTGGACGAAGAAGGCCTGGCCGCTGAAGTCGGCCTCGAACAGTTCCATCACGCCATCGACCACCTTCTCGACCTTGATCAGCGGGATCCCGGCCTCGCCCAGCCCCTCCTTGATGCCGTCGACGATGCGGGTCTCGGCGAACCCCGGGCAGAGCGCGTTCAGCTTGATGTCTTCTTCGATGAGCAGCGGACCCATCGAGCGGCAGATCGCCTGGACCGCGTGTTTGTTCGCGGCGTAGATCGGGTCGTACGGGGTCGGCGCGAGGCCGGCCAGGGACGAGGTGGCGATGATCGAGCCGGAGCCGCTCTGCCGCATCGCCGGCACGACTGCGTTCAGGCCGAAGACGACGCCGTCGAGGTTGACCCCCATCGCCCGGCGGTAGCCGTCGAGGTCGAAGTGCTCGATCAGGCCGGAGCCGGTCACGATTCCGGCATTCAGGAAGGCGAGATCGAGCTTGCCGTGTTTTTCGAGGGTGAAGTCGACGGCCGCCTGGCTCGCCTCCGGGACGGTGACGTCTGTTTGGATAAACTCGGCGCCGAGATCGCTCGCGGCAGCCTCGCCGGTCTCCGATTCGATGTCGGCCAGAACGACTTTCGCCCCTTGCCCGATCAGGCGCGCGGCGGTCGCCCGCCCCAGACCGTTGGCTCCACCCGTGACCAGCGCGACCTTCCCTTGAAAACTCATGCCGCTCAGTTTCCCAGACTGAATAGAGTTGGGGTTCGCGGGTAGATGTAGACCTAGTCACGAAGGAGAGGCAACACGTTGAACCCAAATCTGGCAACCCTTTTGCAGGATTCCGCCGAGAAGTTCCCCGAGCGGACCGGCATCCGGCTGGATGACGTCACGCTCAACTACGCGACGATGAACCAGATGAGCCAGCGCGTTTCCGGGCTGCTCAAGGACAAGGGCATCGAAAAGGGCGACCGCGTCTGCGTGATGCTGCCGAACGTCCCCCACTTCCTGATGGTCTACTACGCGGTCCTCCGCCTCGGAGCGATCGTCGTGCCGATGAACGTGCTGCTGACCTCGCGTGAGATCAAGCACTACATGAACGATTCCGGCGCCAAGCTGATCCTCGTCTGGAACGATTTCGCCGCTGAGGCGGTCGCCGCCGGCGAGGAGACCGGGGTCGAGGTCCAGATCGTCGACAACGGCCCCTTCCTCGAGACAGTCGGCGGCTTCGACCCGGTCGAGGAGATCGCCGAGGTCGAACCCGACGACACCGCCGTCGTCCTCTACACCTCCGGCACCACCGGCCAGCCCAAGGGCGCCGAGCTGACCCACAACAACATCGGCACCAACATCGAGTCGATCCTCGGCCTGTTCGGCCCGACCGAAGAAGACGTGATCTTCGGAGGCCTGCCGCTCTTCCACATCTTCGGCCAGACGGTCAGCATGAACGTGGTGGTCAAGGTCGGCGCCGAGCTGACCCTGCTGCCGCGGTTCGATCCGCTGAAGACCCTGGAGATCATCGAGCGCGACAAAGTCACCATCTTCATGGGAGTGCCGACCATGTACGCGGCGCTGCTCCACACCGAAGACAAGGACAAGGCCGACATCAGCTCGCTGCGCATCTGCGTGTCCGGGGGAGCGGCCCTGCCCGGAGAGATCCTCAAGGCATTCGAAGAGCAGTTCGGCTCCCCGATCATCGAGGGCTACGGCCTGTCCGAGACTTCGCCGGTGGCCACCTTCGGCCGCCTCGACATGGAGCAGAAGCCGGGGACGATCGGCGTGCCGATCGAGGGCGTGGAAGTGCGCCTGGTCGATGACGACGGCAAGGTCGTCGGGGTCGGCGAGAAGGGCGAGATCCAGATCAAGGGCCCGAACGTGATGAAGGGTTACTGGAACATGCCCGAGGCGACCGCCAAGGCGATCGACAAGGACGGCTGGTTCTCGTCCGGCGACGTCGGCACGGTCGACGAAGACGGCTACTACTCGATCGTCGACCGCAAGAAGGAGATGATCCTGCGCGGCGGCTACAACGTCTACCCCCGGGAGGTCGAGGAGGTGCTCTACGAGCATCCCGCGGTCAAGGAGGCAGCCGTGATCGGCATCCCCCACGACGACCTCGGTGAGGAGATCGCCGCGGTGGTCTCGCTGAAGGACGGCGCGTCAGCCACCCCGGATGAGATCAAGGCCTTCGTCAAGGGGCAGGTCGCGGCCTACAAGTACCCGCGCCACGTCCAGATCATCGACGACCTGCCCAAGGGTCCGACCGGCAAGATCTTCAAGCGCGGGATCGATACCTCTGCTTTCGCCTGAGGGTCCGCTTCGGATCGACAATCGAGTTGAAGGTAAGGTCGCTCAATGAGTGAGAAACGCGACAAGGGTTTCCAGGGCGGATTGTTCTGGGTCTTCGTTCTCTGCGCCGCCGCCGCGGCCGCGCTGTACTTCGTCGTGCGGCCGGCCGAACTCTCGACCAACCTGCAGGTCGTGGACGCGGTCAAGGCGCTGAGTGCTGCATCGGTCGCGATCTTCATCGGCACCGCCAACCAAGTGTCGAACATCCTGCCGGCACGCCGCGGGGCCTTCCGGCCCGTGGTCTGGGGTGTGCTGCTGGCCCTGTCGCTGGCCGCGGCGATCGCGATTCCGGTCGTGATCCTCGCCTTCGGTTACTTCTCGGTCAAGGCACTGATCCTGCTGATGGCCCTGCTGGTCTTCGAGCTCCTCCTCTTCATCGTCCTCGTGGTCGCCAGGATTGACCAGCTGGCGGAGGTGGCCTACGCAGCTCCGGCCGCCCCGGCGGCCACAGAGGTACGGGCAGCACCGCCGGTGCCCCTGGCACCGGCGGAAGAGGTCGCGCAGTACGAAGCGGCGACACTGGCCCTGGAACAGGCAACCCGTGAGCATGAAGAGGCGGCGATGGAGGCCGACGAGCTGGCCAAGCAGTACGAAGCCCGGCTCTAGTCAGACGAGCGGAACTGGCTGGCGTCTCGCCGAGAGGTCGATCACGACCAGGCGGTCGGGAGCGGCGAGGGCTGCTTTCGCGGCAACTTCAATTGCCTCGTGGTCGAGGCCAAAGTGATCAGCCGCCTTCTTCAGAACACTTAAGTTCTCTCGTGGGTAGAGCACCTCGATATTTGCCGGCAAGCCGTTCGCCAATGCGACAAAGCAGTAGTCGTCGTCAATGATCACGGAACCCTGCCAACGATCGACTTCTATTAGGTCAATCGAGAGCGCGTCTGCCTGGCTGTCGTAGTCAGCTTTCATTTTCGGTTCCACCTATGGACAGTAACAACGACATCCGGGTTGTCAACCGCAACAACGACTCGAACCCTTATCGCCCCGGTCAGTGGTTCGGTGAACCGATTCGCCGCTGGATCCACAGCGTGATCGTTCCAGCGAGGGTGATCAGCAAGACGTTCATGCCGAGGGTGACCAAGGCGTCGGTGCCGGTGCCGGCAGCGCCGAGGCCCACCGAGACTCCGAAGTAGGCCGAAGCCGGCACCGTGGTGATCGAGATCGCCACGCCGACCGCGGTCGCGGCCCTCGTCTCGAAGGTGAGGATGGCGGCGATTCCGGCAGCGAGGGAGATGATCACGGTCGAGTAGTCGGGTTTGACCAGGCCGCCGAGGCCGCCGAGATAACTCTGGGCGCTGCCATCGAGGAAGCCGAACAGCTTGAGCAGGAATGCGACCACTCCGGCGATCAGCATCACCAGCATCATTCCGAAAAGCAGAGTTGCGAAGGACCGGCTCGCCAGTTTGAAACGGCGTCCGACCAGCGCCACGCTTGTCGCGCAAATAGGCAGGAGGTCCGGGCTGACTGCCATAGCACCAACGATCAGGATCGAGTTGTCGGTGATCACGCCCATGCCGGCGATGCAGCCGGCGACAAGCATCAGGGCGACGTAGCGGCCGGCCGGGCGGGCGTTGGCTCGAGCCTCCCCCAGGACTTCGGCCCAGGCGAAACCGATGTCCGGATTGAGCGAGGACCCCGGCTCGCGGCGTGGAGCGACGACCTCCTGCCGCACGATCACGTAGTCCTCGTCAGGAACAGCAAGAGCCTTCAGCTCATCGAGGACGAGGTCGGTAGCGCGCGGCGAGAGGTCGGCGTTGATCACCCAGTCCTGGTCAAAGTCGTTGCGGTCCGAGGTGACCCGCTTGACGCCTTCGAGGCGGCCGAGCCGGTCGATCACTTCCGCCTTCGCCTCATCGGTGGCGGAAAGCCTGAGCCTCAGCATTCTGTGTCCCCGTTCGCCACGATCAGGGCAGGGTACCCCGAGAACATAGGATCCGCCCGCATGCCGAACATGGGAACAATCGAAGCGATCGAACGGGCCAAGGCTTATCCCTTCCGGCGTCCGCAGTGCTCGTACATCTTCACCCACGATCACGAGCACCTGCTCGAGGGCCATCCCGACACCTGGGAGATCGACCTCGATGGCCTGATTCCGGTATTCGGCTACAGCTCGAACCCGTCCCCGGTGGCCCTGGCCCACAAATTCGCGGCGATCCCGGAGGTCCACATCCCTGTGATCGCCTTCGAGGTCGAGGGGTACGACGCGGTCTATTCCAGCCACATCTCCGCCGGCTACATCCCGGCCACGATCCACCCCTCACCCCACACGAGGATCCAGGGCTTCATGACCTACCTGACCGACGAAGAGCTGGAGACGATGGACGATTCCGAAAGCCGCGGCGTGAACTACGAGCTGGAAGAGCTGGACGCAACCGGCCGGTTCGAAGACGGGGTCGAGCTGGAACGGCCGCTAAGTTACGTCGGCCTTCACGGCCAGCTCGAGATCGACGGAGCGCTGCGAACGGTGCCGGGAACGGAAGCGAAGGATCGAAAGGTCGAAGAGATGGCCCAGAAGGATGTGCTTGAAAAGGTGATCGAAACGGTCGCCCCGGATGTGGCAACAGACCAGTTCATCGGAACCTCGATCGCCAACCTGACCCAGCGCAGGGCCTGGACGGCGAAGCTGAAGGAATCGGAGCTTCACAAAGTCTGACCCGGTCCCACAGGAATCTGACAACATTTTGGCTTAATGTGACAAGATCACCCTCAGGTTAGTAGATTTGCGCTCTTTTTCTGACATTCCAGGCCAGTTCGCTCCGGTACCGCTCGACCTCGTCCAATTGGTGGGTTCGATCGAATACAGCCGCGGCCGGGAACAGCTCTACGAAGCTCAGGCTCCTCAGATTCTGAAGCGGCTCGCAGCGAGAACGAGGTTCGATTCGATCACGGCATCAAGCGCGATCGAAAACGTAATACTCGATGATCAGCGAGCCCTTGAAGTCCTCAGGGGAAGTGCCCCCGGGCCCTATCGAGATCGATCCGAAGAAGAGTTCGCCGGCTACCGCGACGCTGTCGATTACCTGATCGGGAAGGACCCGGAAAAACTCACCGTTCCTCTGATGCTGCATCTCCATCGCCTGCTGATGCGGAACACGGGTGATCCATCCGCGGGCAAGCTCAAGACGAGTGACAACTTCATCGGGACCGATGAGCCTGGTGGCAGAAGCAAAGTGATCTTCAAGACGGTCCCGGCAGGCAAGCCGACCGAACAGAATCTCACCGAACTGGTCGAGCGTTATGAATCTGCGCTCGAGAGTGGTCAGGTATCGCCACTCCTGCTGATCAGCGCACTGATCCTCGACTTTCTGGCAATCCACCCGTTTGAGGAAGGCAACGGCCGTATCGCCCGCCTGCTGACCACAAACGAGCTGCTTCGCAACGGGTACGGGGTGGCCAAGTACGTCTCCCTGGAACAACGCATCTTCGATACGAAGAACTCTTACTACCTCGCCCTCAGGGAGAGCCAGTCCGGCTGGCACAAGGGCACTCATGACTACCTTTACTGGGCCAGGTATCTGCTCAGAATTATCGAGGATGCGTATGCCGACTTCGAGAAGCTGATGGCGTCAGATACGAAGCTGGTGGGCACCACCAAACGCGAGCAGGCAAAGAACTACGTGCTCACCCATGCACCCCGCCGCTTTCAGCTCGCCCAGATCGACGATGCCCTGCCCGACATCAGTCAGGCAACGATTAGAGATGCACTCGACGGACTGCGGGACGAAGGTCACCTGACCGCCGAGCGAGGTCGGGGTGCCAGGTGGGAGCGGGTCCCCGAGGCTGAGCCCGGGGCGTAGTCCACGGGTAGTGTGCCGACCATGCGTCGACTCCTTCCAGTTCTCGGACTCCTCAGCGTGGTCGCGATCGGCTGCGGCTCTTCGAGTGACGACGTGATCGCGCAGGCCGAAGGCTTCTGCAAGACAGCACAGGCAAATCAGCTGAAGCTGCTGGACGGCACGGCATCGAACTCGAAGAACCCCAAGGTCATGAAGGCCTACCTTGAGTCGTCGCTCGGGGAGACCCGGGACCTGAACGGTCAGCTGAGAGACCTGACGCCCCCATCCGACCAGAAGGAAGGGTGGAACACTTGGATCGCGTCGCTCGATGACCAGGAGAAAGCCACCAAGACGCTGATCGGAACGGTCAAGCCCGGAATGGCGAGTGGAAAGACCTCTTCCTACATCACCGCACTGAACGAAGCCATCGCCCAGCAGGTCAAAAGAAACAAACTGGCCAGCGATCTGGGGCTCAAAACCTGCGGACAGAACGCGTCGATCTAGGCCCGGGGGCCGAAGGCAATCCCGAAGTCAGTCAGGCGTGTAGTCAGTGATGAACTGCGCGGCATCCGGGTGCTCGGCGGCGAGTTCTTCGCGAATGCCCAGTTCGAAATCTTCCTGCCTGAACCCCGGAGCCATCGTGGTGCCGAGGAGCGTCCACTCGCCCAGTGTCTCGGCTGCCTGCCAGGTGTTGGCGGGGACGATCACCTGGGGCTGATGACCCTCTTCCAGATCCGTGCCGAGGAGGAGGTCTCCGTACTCGCGGCCGGGGCCGAGGATGTGGAGCACCGCCGGATCGCCCATGTAGAAATGGAAGACTTCGGAACCGGGGAGCCGGTGGAGCATCGTCGGCTTGTCGACTTCGAGCAGGAAGTAGATGGCGGTGGAGTTGCCGTCGTCGAGGGTGTTCCGGAACATGCCGCCTTCTTCGGGCAGCGGCTCCAGGTTGAGCGTCTTGACTATCTCTTTGGCGTCGATCTGAGCACCTTAGCGTCGGCGGGACTCTCGCCCGGCCTCAGTCGCCGGCGCCACCGATGAACAACGGCAGGGCCGAGATCCGATTGTTCTTGACCCGGGCGAAGACGGTTCCGGTGCGACTGCCGATGAAAGGCATGGTCGCAAGCCGGTAGCCGTAGAACGGGAACTTCTTCGCTCCGTTCGGGATCCGGCGATCGGACTGGCCGACGCGGTAAACCTTCTTGCCGACCTTCACCTTCCAGGCGTGCTTGCTGATGACCGCGCTCTGCAGGAAGAGGCTGCCGCAGGTGGTCTCGCCGCCGAAAGAAGTGAAGATGAACCGGATGCCGGAGTAGAAGGCGTCGCAGGTCGAGGGGCTGGTCCGCTTGGTGCGGTCCGGCGCGCCGAACTCGCCCCGGACGTCGGCGAGGTTGAGAGGGCCACCGTTGACGCGCATACCCGCGATCGTCTTGATGCCATTCGTCTTGGTCGCGACGACCGTCTTGGGCGAGATCGCACCGGCGTCCGCGGCGAGCGTAAACGTGAAGAGGCTCAGGCAAGACGCCAGAAAGACGGACCGGATGAAGAATCGTGCGGATGTGGAACTGAAGTTCTGCATATCCGTCACCTACCCGCCACCGATCCGTTTCACACACGTTACTCAGAGGCCCGACGAGGCGTGGACGTGCCGGCCATTCCTCCCCTGAATTACCTCCACCTCGAGGTTCTTCAACCGGCCGGCCGCCAGACGAGCCCGCAGCTGCTTCGACTTCGGCCGTACCCGCAGGTGGTGGAAGGTGCCCGGGGTCTGCTGGTAACGAGCCGACCCGATCGCACGCTTGCCGAGGATCAGCCTGATGTGGGCACTACAGTGGCCGCCTGTCGGGCAGATCGTCTTCAGACCGACACCATCACCGATCCTCGACGCGGAATGAGCGCCGCGGCGGACCGCGGTTCGGAGAGTTATCTGGCGCGGCTCGGTGCGGAACGAGAAAGCTCCTGGCTTGCCGAACCTGCCGTCCTTATTGAGTGCGACCACCCTTGCCCGGGCGACGCCGCCGCTCGGGAAGTCGGGGAAGTGCACCTGCCGGGCCTTCGGACCGAGTAGCCGGGCATACGCGCCCTTCCACTTCTTGGTCCGTGGCAGCCTCACCTGAACGAAGTAGTTCGAGGCCCCGGCCACCCGGCTCCAGGTGACCGTCGCATCCTGCTCGTCCCGCCAGGCGCGGACCGTCTTCGGTGCAGCGGGCGCCTTCGGCGGCTTGACGACATAGGTTCCGAGGACCTCGTGCTGCCGGGGAGTGCCGCCGTGGATGACCGCCACCCGGAGGCGCCGTTCTCCGTAGAGCGCGCCGGTCGTGACCTTGAACCGCTTGCGCCCGCTCGCCTCACCGGTGACAAGGATCGGATTCTCGACCCCGCCCTTCATCAGCTCGGTGAAGGTGAGAGTCGTGTTCGGCTGGCCCTTCGAATCCCAGACCAGGGTCCGCCATTTGCCCTTGCCGACCACCCTCGCCTCGACCTCCTCCTTGGACATGTAGGTGCCGGCCCTGACGCTGGTGATGGTCGGTGAACCGCGGTAAGCGGTGATCTTCCACTTGCCCTCGGGCCTGGCGAGGGCGACGTTGGTGACGTCATGGACCTCGTCGATGAAGAAGGCGTTGTCGGAGCGCTTGACCCCGTCCTTTTCGACCGGCGCCTTCATGACCTCGCCGGATGGCGAGCGCAGGTAGAACCGGGGAGCGCCCCCCTCGCCCTTGACCCGCAGGACAACCTGGCGCTTGCCGAGAGTCAGCGACCGGGAATCGGTGGCCGAGATCGAGGCACCCGCCCGGAACTGTTCCTTGTAGCGATCGAGTCCGCAGGTCGTACCGAAGGTGTTGACCGACCTGTTGTCGAATTGATAGACCGCGCCACCCTGCCACCAGAAGATCTTCCAGCAGCCCCCGATCACCTTCCTGTTGATCAGTGCCCGACCGTCCAGCAACTGGACCCCGAAAAGCGAGAACCGCCCGGCGCCTTCGAACTGGAATCTCCCGTCCCAGCCGATCCAGCCGTCGACCCGGGCACCGACGTAGAACGGGTCGCGGGGATTGTCGCGGAGGCTCGGAACCCCGATTCCGACGTTGGCGCCGAATTCGATCCCGCTGCTGGTGTAGATGCCGAGGTAGGCGTTGCCGACCGGAATCTTGAAGAGTTTCAAGCCTCCATCGATCCGGAACACACCCTCCCTGTTCTTGTAGTCGAACTTCAGCGCGGCGTTTGCCTCGATCGGTGCCGCGGGAGGACCCCAGGGCACCGGCATTTTAGGTCCGAACTCGGCTTCAACCATGAGTTTGAGCAGCAGGTTGAATTCAGGTTGATAGCGGAGGTCGATCCCGCCGTATACCGAGGTGAGGAATCCACCGGATTGACCGATCGGGATCCTCAGCCCGGAAAGGCCCAGTTCTGCGTTGAAGGCGCCCTTCTCGATCCCGAAGCCGGCGATTATGCCTTTGCCCTCGCCCTGGGCATTCGGCTTGAAGAATGAAAACCGGACCGCCACCCGGCCGCCGAACTTGTTGCCCGAGGCAGAATAGTTGGCCTTGAGGTTCTCGAGAATGACCGCCTTGAAGAAGTCGAGCTCGTTCAGTTCGAGATCGAAGCCGTCCAGGGTGCTGCCCTGACCGATCTCGGTTGCAACAGCGATCGTCGCCGACTGCGGTTTGCCCTTGAGCGTGAAGATCCCGGAGAGCTGGACCGTGAGTCCGATCGAGCCTTTACCGTTCTCAGCGATCGCCATCGGTGTCTCGACGTTGGTGACCGGACTAATCAAACCGGCGAGGATTCCCTTGAAAACCGGATAGACCCCGACTCGCATGTCCTCGATCACCAGCTCGCCCTTGTTCGGTGCCGTGAATTCGAGCCGGAACGGCACTCCGATCGGATTGAGACCGGCGTATGGCCAGTTCCGGGAATACATCTGGGTCTGGCCGACGCTCGTCACCTCCCGGGAGCCGGTGTCGATCGTTATGGACTCACCCTTCGGCGAGCCACCCGACCCGAAGACGAAGCCGTTGAGATCGACCCCCACGCCCGCCGGCTGGTCGGCGAACTTCGCCGTGTAGAGCGAGCCGTTCTTGCTCAGAGTCTTGGTGAAGCAGGCGTTGGCCCGGGCGATGCCGGCGTCGACGGTCATGCGTTCGCCCCGGATGCACTTGGTCTCGGCCGACCGGGCGAGGTTCGCGCTCATGAGCAGCGTGGCAAGGGTCACGACGAGCGTGAAACCCACGGCCAGACTCACACCCCGTTCACTACGACGACTCTCCCCTGACATACCTCCACCATAACGAACTATCGGCGTTTTGAAAAAAGATCGCGACGGCGCCGAGATCCTCACCCGCCTCTCCCCGGAGCTGAAAGCCTTCTCGGGGTGGCCCGCCTCCCCGTCCCTGGGGAAACGAGGTCTGCGACCAAGACGGTTGACTAGGGTCTGGCTATGAGCGATTACGGTCACGATCTGGGGTTCGGCGTCTTCGTCACCCCGGACAACACGCAGGCCCCGGCCGTGATCGAACTGGCACAACTCGCGGAGGAGCTCGGCCTCGATCTGGTCTCGTTCCAGGACCACCCGTACCAGTCGAAGTTCCTCGACACATGGACGCTGCTCTCCTTCCTGGCGGCGTCGACCAGCCGGGTCAAACTCGCCCCGAACGTGCTGAGCCTGCCACTTCGACAGCCAGCGGTGGTGGCGAGGTCGGTGGCCAGCCTGGACCTGCTGAGCGGCGGCCGAGTCGAACTGGGTATCGGAGCCGGAGCCTTCTGGGACGCGATCGAAGGAATGGGCGGCAGGCACCTGACCCCGGGCCAGGGGGTCGATGCCCTGACTGAGGCGATCACCATCATCCGCGAGATGTGGGACGTCGACCAGCGCGGCGGGGTGAGGTTCGAAGGCGAGCACTACCAACTGAAAGGGGCGGCCCGTGGTCCGGCGCCGGCGCACGGTGTGGAGATCTGGATCGGTGCCTACAAGCCGAGGATGCTGAAACTGACCGGCACTATGGGTGACGGCTGGATCCCGAGTGTGCCCTACCTCGAGCCGGAGCAGATCGATGAAGGAAACGGGCGGATCGATGATGCGGCGGTGACCGCAGGACGCGACCCAGTCGAGATCCGGCGCCTGCTGAACGTCTCTGGTTCGTATAGCGACGGGACACCTGGGCCACTCGCCGGCAACCCGTCGGAATGGCCGATCCAGTTGACCGAATACGCGATCGAACACGGCATCGGCACCTTCATCGCAGCGGCCGACGACGCGGCGACGATCGAAGCGTTCGCGGCAGTGGCACCGGCGGTGCGAGAGCTGGTCGAGCGGGAGCGGGCAGCCGCTCCGGTGAAGGAAGCGGTGCCGGACTTTCGGGACGAAGAGCCTGAAACAGAACCCGACAGCCAGGACAGCGCGGAGGCGCAGCCAGCCGAAGGGGGCGAATACGCCCGCCTCGGAGTCACCCCCACCCCCGATCCCGGCGAGCGTCTTTCCGAGTCGATGCCATGGGACGAATCAACCCGCCCCCACAGGTCTGAGTCGAGCGCGGACATCGAGTACTCAGAGCAGGGAAGGCTGGTCGGCAAGCACCTGATCGACGTCCACGACCACTTGCGAACCGAACTGACAGACCTGCGATCAGTCGTCGCCCAGGTCCGAGACGGAGCCGTTACCGCCGGCCAGGCCCGAAGCGCGCTGAACGAGATGGCAATGAGACAAAACGACTGGACCCTCGGAGCCTTCTGTTCACGCTACTGCAGCGCGGTCACCCAACATCACGGTCTCGAAGATGCCTCGGTCTTTCCACATCTGGCCAAGGCCGAGCCAGCGCTGGAGCCGGTGATCGACCAACTCACGGTCGAGCACCACGCAATCCACGACGCAATCGAAGAGGTGGACGCAGCCCTGGTCCACCACATCAACAACCCCGGAGACTTCGACCGGCTCCAGGCCGCGATCGACGCCCTCACCGACACCCTGCTCTCGCACCTCTCCTACGAGGAATACGAGCTGGTCGAGCCACTGGCCCGGGTCGGCTTCATGCCCGGGCAGGTTTGACGGAAAACGCTGACCCGAAGGATCAGCGCAAGGACGTCTCCCGGGCGGGGGCGGCCGGGTTCGCAGTGGTCGTCGGCCTGTGGGTGATCTCGGTTGCTTTCGTGTGGCTGCCGATCGCCTGGCTGGTGAACGACTGGCAAAGCGGTTCGGAGGAACTCACCTCGACGTTCTATGCCGTGGCGGTCGTGCTCGTCATACCGTGGACGGCGATCGGGTTCCTCCTGCTTACGGCCAAGGCCGATGACTGGTTCTGGCAGAAGAAGAACGATTGCCGGGTGCCCACCGGTGCCGAATGGAAACGGCTCGAGCCGCTCTGGAATGACGTCTGCAGCCGCGCGAGCCTTCACCCGCAGGCATACATGCTGCGAATGACCGATCAGTCGACGATCAACGCCTTCGCCTCGGGTGATTCGGTGGTGAGCATGGACCAGGGGATGCTGGGGATGGACGACGGGGCGATCGCGGCGGTGATCGCCCACGAGCTCGGCCATCACACCAAGCGCCACATCGGCGGCATCGTGCTCGGCTGGTGGTACGCAAAGCCGGCGCAGATCCTGCTCAACGTCATGCTCTTTCTAATAAACGGGGTGCTCGCCATTGGACGAAGCTGCTCCGGCTGCATCGGAATCATCATCCTGGTCACTCTGCTCGCAGCGCTCGTCATCCCCGCGGCGGTGCTCTACGCCCTACTTGGACTATCAACCGTCCTGCTGCGAGTGCTCGGAAGGAAGACCGAGTTCGAAGCCGACCAGTTCGCCGTGGATCTCGGCCTCGGCCACGAGATGGCAAACGCACTCCGGCAGCTCGAAGCCATGAACCCGGATCCGGCGACGGGGCGTTTCTCCATGGACCGGCTGATGTCAACCCACCCACCGCTCGGTGATCGGATTCAGCGGGTGGAGATCGAGATGGGTGCTGCTGGGGCGAGCCGACTTCAGAAGTAGTCATGTATGATCTTCCCATGGACAAGACCATGACCTTCAGCAATTTCCTTCGAAACAGCGGTGAGGCCGTTGAAGCAGCTGAGCAAGGGGACCTTCTTCTGGAGCGCCGCGATGGACCCGATCTGGTCCTCAAGTGGGCTGATAAGGAGGCCTCCGAGCGTGAAGGCATGTCCTCGGCTATCACTTTGGTGTCCTACTTCTCGAAGATTCTGGCTGAGGAACGGCCGGACGACGTCCAGGGAGTATTTACCGAATCATTTCCCTGGCTCATCGTTCTTCCTCCTGAAGATCAGAAGGAGTTCGCAGGCGAATTGGTAAAGACCATGAGGGTTGCGGGAGAGCTTGATCGCCCTGATCTGGTGGGAGTTCTGGTCAAGCAGTGGATGAACACTGCAGAGGTATGGGCCGACCCCGCGCTCCGTGAACGTCTCTTGTCTGACGTTGAGGTTCTCGACGAGATCCCTAGCCCAGAGCGAAAGACAAAGACGGACTGAGTTCGGCTAGCTGGTCGTCATGGCGAAAGCAATCTGCTCACCCAGCCGGTCGAGCTCTTCGGGCGAAAGGTTGGTCTCGATCGCCAGGAACAGCTCCCGCTCCTCGAACCTCGTGTGATCGTGCAGGAGAGCGCCCAGCACGTGGATGTCAGAGAGGGTCGCGTCGCCGGCGAGGACCGTCGAGGCGCGGCGGCGGATGTCCAGATGGTCGTGAAGCATGCGAGCGGAGAGGCCATCCTCCCCGGGACCGGGAAGGTTCGATCCGGGCAGGAGGACTTCCTCCTCGATCCGGAAGTGGTTGATGCCGCCGGGCTGCCAGAACTCGATGAACGCCGCCGCGGCCGGTTCGACCTCCGTGGCCTCCCGAAGGTTCTTGGCTAGGAGGAGCACCCCGTGGTGATCGCGGGAGAGTGGGGTGAGTGCCTCCGAACGTTTCATCCTTCGAGGCTAGCGCCATGGGCGTTGCCCTAGGCTGAGGGCGTGGCGAAACACCAACTCAAACCCCTCTTCGACCAAGTCGTGATCAAGGAGCTGGAGCCCGGACAGATGAGGAAGTCCGGCCTTGTGGTCCCGCCTGGCACCTCCGAACCGGCACCGCAGCACGGGATCGTGCTCGACGTCGGCCAGGGAGTCGACTGGTGGACCGCTGCCGGAGTCGAGATGCCGGTCAAACGCGGTGACCACGTCGTCTTCCCGGCCGAAGCGGGAGTCTGGGTCGAAGTCGACGACGAGCGTCTGCTGGTCTGCCGGGTGACCGAGCTACTCGGTGTTCTCGAGACAGCCAAGGAGCAGGAAAGCGCAGTTGGTCCCGATGACGAAGTGGCCGACCTCTGAGTCTGGGATTTCGAGGGTCTTTACCCTGGGATTTCGAGGGTCATTGACCTCGGATAGAGAGGGGCCCGCAGACGAAGGAGTACCTTCGCCTGATGGCCTCAAATGAAAATACTGAACTTGTAGAACGCTTCTACGCGGAAGCGATCAACCAGAAGGATGCAACCGCCTGCGAGCGGTTGCTGACCGATGACTTCGTCCATAACAATGAATTCAGGGGTCGGACGGGCCAGCAAGCCGCGGTCGACGCCTTCCTCGCCGCCTTCCCTGACCTAGAAGTGAAGGTGATGATGACCGTCGCCGAAGACGACAAGGTCGCCGCCCATCAGAGGTGGAGGGGAACCCACGAAGGCGAGTTCATCGGAATCGCCGGCACAGGCAAGAAGGTCGAGTTCACCTCGACTGCGATCCTGCTGATTCACGACGGAATGATCGCCCAGGCTTGGGACGAACTCGATCTCTTCGGGCTGTCAGCGCAGCTTCAGTCGTAGCTCGGCTCAGAAGGATCCACCAGGTGGACGTTGCCTGAGTTCGCTTCTTCCGGAGTCACAAAGGCGTTCGACCTCTCGAGCAGGGACATCGCCTCGTCGTGATCCTCCCACCTGAGGATCGAGGCCCAGCGCTGGGCCCGGTCCAGGGTGCGCCAGATCGGGGTCGGATTGCGATTGGACGTCAGGGCCCGCAGGCCACTCATGTATTCGTCCCGGAAGACGGGCGGAATCATGATCCGGCAAAGCCCCTGCGCCGAGAGCTCGGCATTCATGGCAAGCCGGGCGACCCGCCCGTTGCCATCCGAGAACGGATGAACCTCCGACACCAGAAACATCGAGAACACGGCCCGAGGCATTCCAGCAGGCAGGGTTTCGAGGAGGCGGAACCCTTCAACCAGAGTTCCGCGCACAAGTTCGGGACTGACGAAAGAGGCGGACCCCACCCGGTTAGCACGGTCCTTGAACACTCCGGGGCCAACCTCCGGCCGGCCGCCCATGATCTGCTCATGGGCCTTGGATAGGTATTCGATGAAAGAGTCGGCATTCGTCGCGGGGGAGGTGAACCTCGGTGAGATCACGGCATCGAATGTGCCCCTGATGTCGTGTGCGTCTGCCGGTCTTTGTGGTGGCACCTTGCCTTCGAAGACAATGCTCTCCGCCTCATCGACTTCGAATTCAGTGCCTTCGATCCAGTTTGAAAAGTAAGCCTCGAAGAAGGCGCCAAGTCTCTTTGGATCCGAAGGAGCCGGACGAGCGGCGAAGTGCTCGGAAGCAAGCTCGGCGCGGAGGGTTTCGAAGAGGTCAAGACGGCTCGGGTCGTAGCCGGCCCCTCGCTGGCGAGCTCGTCCTGCCGAGGTCCCGAGTTCGGCATCCTGCGTTCCCAACAGAGCGCCGACTATGAGATCCAGCCTCTTGAATTCAGAGCTGGCGCCGAGCGTCGGGGCGATTGCCCGGGCCTTGTCCCTCAACTCATTCAAGGCCTGCTCGCCCTTGATGCGAGCCATTCGCTCCAGCCAGTCCTCGAGCTCTGCCTCGCTCAGGGTTCTCGCGACTCCGGACCGGGCCCTTGATGGCCGCAGGTTGTCCAGGGCGATCCGGGCAGGAGAAGACTGGAAGAGCCCGATGAACTCGGTGTCTCCGGTGACCCGACCCGGTCCCTCGCGTGGCTTGATCCTCAATCCGGGGAATTCGATCGTTGCCCGGTTGGAACGCTCGGGCCCCACATCCAGAAAGAGGGAGCCGTCCTCGGCGGGCTGGCCGTCGTGAGCGCTTCGGTCGACGATCACGGCACCGGGAAACTTGAGGGCAGCAACGTCGAACCAACGGCGCCGAACCAATTGTTCGAGCGGATCGTCCAGATTGGTCGTATAAATTGCGTTCGCGATTTTCCGAATCTCGCCTCGGGCGGCAGCCCGGCTGGCCCATTTCGGGTTCTCCGGGCGAAACACTTCGGGCAATTCTCGGGTTTTAGCGCTAGCCACAGGACGTCCTCACGCGAAGAATCCTAGCTTAACAACCACATTTGGTGGAATATTTGTTACTTAAGCACCACAGAGTGCGAACTAATCGTACTTACGACTCAACAGGGGACAGAAGCCGGGACCGCATCACCCAACTCATTGGCAACGAACTGAGCGATCGAGGTCGCCATGGCCTGGCCCGACTCGAAGGTGCCGTCGTCGGGGATCGCGGCGAGCGTCACGACCGCTCCCTCGCCACCGATCTCCATCGTGCCCATCTGTCGGACGAGGTATTTGCCGTCGGTGCCCGGGCCCCAGCCACCCTTCCACTTGGCGGGTACGCCGGCTGAGCCGAAGCCCCAGGTGTCCGAGGTGACCTGTGACATCTCATCAAAGAGGTAATTGCGCGAGGCCTTATGGGAGATGCAGCCCCCGGCGAGGGCGGCCATGTATTTGTTCTGCTCCTCCAACGACCAGTCGGTCTGGCCATAGCTGGTGAAGCTATCCCGCCCCTGAGTGGAAACGACGGTCTGATCGTCCCCGGCCTGACGCAGCATCTCGTCGACTGCGGTTGAGGCCCCACCGAGGCCGCCGTGGGAGGCTTCGAGGTCGGAGAAGAGCGCCGCGGCCGCATCGTTGTCGGAGAGCGTGATCGCCGCGTTGATGTTGCTCCGCTGGGTCGAGGAGATGCCGTTCGGTCCACCGGCGTCGGCGAGGATCCGTTCCGAGATCGGCACCTTGATCGTCGACCAGGCAGAGATCGAACTGAGGTAGCTGCCGCTGCCGAGCCGGGGGCCATCACCGCCGGGGGCCCCGATCACAAGTCCGCCCTGGCCCGGCAGGCCGGCGAGCATCGAGTCAATGCCAGAGCTGCCGACTCCCGCCAAAGCCGCGTTGGCCTTGGCCGCGGCCTTCGCCTTGAGCCTGGCCTGTTTTCGCTCGCGGGCAGCCTGCTCACGCTCCAGCCGCTTCTTGTACTTCCGCGCGTTAATGATCTCGGCCGTCTTGTCGTTCGACTGGTCCGTGCTTGAGTCGGATCCACCGCAGCCAGAGAGGATCAGCGCTGCGGCAAGGGCGAGCATTGCGAGGCGAATTCCCATGGGGTGAAGCTACCGACGCAACCGGCCGAGACCGGCGTCAGGCCGTCAGGGGATGAAAACTGCCGCGTCGTTGCCACCCCGGCAAACGGTGCCCCCGCCGGACCAGGCCGAGCAGGTCATCGAGTACAACCTCACATCCGAAACTTCTTCCGGCTTGTTGCTGTCGCGGAATCGCTTCATGCCAACACCCTCCACCTCACCACTTGACGGATACAGCACATACACTTCCGAAAGCCCGATGAAGTTGATCCGAGCGCGAATTCTTCTGCTTGATGTGGAGCCCGAGGTCTGGCGGCTGATCGAAGTCGATGCCGGGATGACCCTGGACCGGCTGCACGCGGTGATCCAGGTCGCGATGGGCTGGCAGAACACCCACCTTCACGCCTTCACCGAGCAGGAGCCGCGCACGAAGGTGAGCGACAACGGACACGGCCCGCCGCGGGTGTGGCTTACCGACTTCGAGCTGAGCGAGGGCAGGCCGGGCCTGCCGGAAAACCAGACGGCACTCGGCGAGATCCTGGGCGAGAAATCCGGTCCGATCTTTTACGAGTACGACTACGGCGACGACTGGATCCACCGGATCGAGTTCATCGAGTTGATCGAAGACGACTCGAAGGCCTCGCCCGCCGTTCTGGTTCGCGGCCAAGGAGCCTGCCCGCCGGAGGATTCGGGCGGGGCGCACGGCTACATGGACCTGCTGGCCGTGATCGACAAAAGGATCGCCGTAGAGGAAAGTTTGCGGGGCATGAGTGTCGAAGAGCTCACGACCTGGGCCGACAGCCAGGTCGGCCCCTGGCGAGATTTCGATCCGGAGTTCCTCGACCCCGAAGCGATCAACCGGGAGTTGCTGCACCGGTTTCCAGGGCCGGGAGATGCGCCGCCCGCGAACACGGCGCTGAACGATGTGGCCGCGAGGATCATCGATCCATTGCGGATGGAGTTCCGCAGCTGGCTCGGCCGCTCAGAGGTCGAGCAAGCGCTCCCGATCTCCGCCGAAGACGCGGCGGAGATGATCCGGCCCTTCAGCTGGTTGCTAGACCGGATCGGCGCCGACGGCATCAAGCTGACCCAGGCCGGTTACATGCCGCCGCGGGTTGTGAGCGACCTGATGCGGGAGCTGGGCTGGGAAGAGGACTGGATCGGCAAGATGAACCGGGAAGATCAGACCGCTCCGGCAATGGACCTCCGGGAGAAAGCGATGGACCTTGGTCTGATCCGACGCCACAAGGGTCACCTGATCCTCGCCCGGGATGTACGGGGGATCGTCACCGACCCCTCCGCCCTGCTCGAAGTGATCGCAGCCCGCCTGCCGTCAAGCTACGGCCACGATGCCTTGAATGACGCCGTCCTGGCGATGCTCATCACGATCTCCGGCGGCGGCAGACGAAGTCTTCCTGAGTACGCGGAACCGGTCACCGGAACCCTGGACATGCTCGGGTATCTCGATCTGGACGGGCAGCCCCTGGACCCCGAGATCCTCCGGTGGGAGCTGCTCCCGATCTACCGGGATCTCACCCGTCTCGACGTCTTCCGGGCTCCGCGCCATTTCGGCCGGGATGAGGATCTGCGCCCGACCGGGCCGGGGGTCGCCTTTGCCCGCCTCGCCCTCAGGCTCGCCTGAGGCTCCAAGTCACTCCCGGGTCACTCGGCCAGGGAGGGTCGGGGTGGACCACTTCAGGCCCGGGTACCTGGCGAATCCCTGGTCCCAGGTGATCCATTCCGACCCGGACTCGATCGCCAGTGCGGCCAGCCAGGTGTCCGCGACCGAGTTGCCAGCCGCGTTGGTGACAGTCGCGAGTTCAAGGAAAAGCTTCCATTGACGGTCGCCAGGATTGACCCGAACGCAGTTCCCTCGTGAGGTCAGGCTCTCAGCGAAGGCGATCGCGTCACCGAGAGAATCCGGGTTGGCGAACGCACGCGGGTGAGTGACTACGCGAATGAACCCCCCAATAACCCGGTCGGACATCCCGTAGGCGGCCGGGGAATTGACCTGCTGCTCGAGCCATTCGCGGCTGACTCGGTGCATCGAATGATCCTCGCGAAACGCGGCGATCAGGACGTTAACGTCCGCCAGGATCATCGAGCCCGTCCATGACGTCAGCAAGCCTTGAATTATCAACCAGAATTTCCGGGTCAAGACCGTCACGCAGACCTCCGGTGCGACGGGAAACCGGCAGCCTGGTGTACGCCTGCTTCGAACCCCTCCCGGACCGGGCGATCCGCTCCCGCAGCGAATCCTCGATCAAGGCGGTGAAGGTCGTGCCCTCCCGGGCAGCCAGGACCTTTGCGTCACGCATCAACTGCTCGTCAAGTCGCACAGTCGTCCTCATAACCTCGATGATCGCAGTTGGACATATATATGTCAAGCCGCGAAAGGCGGCATCTCATGCCTCACCAAGCCTCCAGCAGCCAAAATTCGCCCCGGTCGGTTCCGACGGTCCACCGTCGATCCCCTTGTGATCTGTAGCGTAAATCGAGTGCGATCTGTATCGTCGAGGGCGTGCGATCTGTAGTCTGGAGACGATGTCTCGAGAAGACTCCATGGCAGAAAGCTACCTCCCGCGCGTAGTCGATCGGGAACTGGACGAGTTGATACGTGGCCTGCCCGCGATAGCGATCGAAGGGGCAAAGGGAGTTGGCAAGACCGTCACCGCGAAACGGCGGGCGGGAACCGTCTGGGAGCTCGACGATCCGATCCAACGAGAACTGATCGACGCAGATGTGCGTCGGATCAGACAGGGGGAAACCCCGGTCCTGATCGATGAGTGGCAGAGGCTGCCGGAAACATGGGACCTGGTTCGCCGCGCGGTTGACTCCGGGTCCCGGCCCGGGTCGTTTCTTCTCACGGGGTCGTCGTCCGGAGTGAAGACGGGCACCCATTCCGGTGCCGGTCGGATCCTCCCGATACGCATGCGTCCTCTCTCCCTGGCCGAACGCGTCGGGAATCCCGACCGGGTCAGCCTGTCGTCCCTCCTGGCCGGGGAGAACAGGGTGATCAATGGCCGATCCCGGTTTGAGCCGACCGACTACATCGACGAACTGTTCAAGTCCGGCTTTCCCGGATTGCGGGCGCTCCCGGCGAACCTGAGAAAACGTCAGATGTCCGGCTACATCGATCGCATTATCGATCAAGACTTCCCCGAACTCGGACCTCAACCCCGAAATCCCGCGGGGCTCAGGAGGTGGATGCGGGCCTACGCAGCGGCGGTTTCAACCACGGCCAGCTGGGAGAAGATCCGCGATGCGGCAACCCCGGGTCAAAACGATCCTCCGGCGAGATCAACGGTGCTTCCGTACCGTGATGTACTCGAGCGCCTTTGGATCCTGGATGAACTTCCTGCCTGGGACTTCACCGGGAGTGAACTCGGTCGGGTCGGACGATCGCCCAAGCATCACCTCGCCGACCCTGCCTTGGTGGTGTCGCTGCTCAAGATCAACCAGGTGGCTCTCACCGGCGGTGATCAGCTCGACTCTTCGCGCGACCCGGCGGAACGTACTTCTCTCGGCCGTCTGTTCGAATCGCTGGCAACACTTTCGGTCCGTGTCTACGCTCAGCAGGCCGAGGCCGAGGTCCACCACTTTCGAAACCAAAACGGAACCCGGGAAATCGATCTGATCGTCACATCCGATTCGGGCCGGACACTGGCGCTCGAAGTCAAGCTTGGGGCCAAAGTCGGTGACAATGATGTCACGCATCTCAACTGGCTGGCCGACCGGCTCGGCAGTGATCGGGTCGAACGAGTGATCCTCACCACCGGCCCGGAGGCCTATCGCCGAAAAGACGGAGTCGCCGTTATCCCGCTCGAGCTCTTCGGCCCTTGACCGGGAGTGAACGCAATTCCAGTATTTCCCGCTCACTTGGCGGATCTTCTTGGCTCTTCGTTCGTTGTTCCATTTTTTGAGCTATTCATCGCCGACCCTAACCCGACGACTTTCGCGGATCGAACAACCTCACGTCCGGAACCTGCTCCGGCTTGGTGCTGTCCGGGAAGAACTTCATGCCGACTCCGTCCACCTCGCCACTTGATGGGTGCCGCGCGAAGACCGTCTGGAGTTCCCTGAACCGTCGCCGGTTCTCACCCATATTGAAGGTGGCTGAGCGGCTGCACCCGACCACCAGGTCGGCCAGCTGGAGGCCCAATGAAAAATGAGACGGCCCGAGCAGCAGCCCATCGACGATGCGTTCCAGCTCGGCGAACGGAGTGCCCTCCTGCTGAATCCGGGTAAAGAACCGCCGCATACGGTCGTCGGTCTCGCGCCGCCGGCTGTCGAGCACGATCACGCCGTAGGAATCGTGATTGGACAGAAACCTCTGGTAACGCTCGGCGATGAAGGTGAGGGCGGTGGCGTAGGTGTCCTCGTCGGTTGAGAAGAACTCGTCGTATCCGCTCATGGTCGGATAGAGCACGGTCACGAAGCAGTCGATCGGCAGCGAAGCCAGGCAGCCGTACGCCGCATCGGCCACGTCCGGAGGCACCTCACCGGAAGCCGTCCCAGACCATTTGAGTTCCTTATCCATCGGCCAGCCGACCTCAGCCAGGCACTCGTCCCAGCGCTGCCGAAGTACATGCCAGTCCTCAGCCCGGACCGCGAATCCACCGAGGGCAAAAACGTCGTCGCCGGGATTCCCTGATTCATCGAGAAAGAGCAGGTACATGGAGTCAGCTTTTCACGACTGGCAAACCAGCGACCAAAGACGAGGGGCCTGATTCAATAAGCAAAGGGTATTTGTTATCCTTTGCTTATTGGAGCTCTAAGCCAAGGATGACCAAACAATCCCAAAGCCAGACCGGACTGCGTCCACTCTCTTACGAGAAGCATCCCTGGGATCCTCGGACGGCTTACGCCAGTCGCGGCGTGATCCGTCGGCACTCAGGCCCTTACAAGTCGGCCATACCCATCGAGATCGCAGGTCTGGACCCGATCCCTCTGTTCGAGACTTCGACCTTGGCCGAAGCAGATGAGGCCACCCATGAGTTGATCCGCTTCGATGAGTACGTCGAAGCGAAGTGGGGCCTCGGGCCCGAAGAGCTTGCCCCGATGAGCGCCACCCTCCTGCGAACCGAGAGCGCGTCCTCCTCTCAGATCGAGAACCTCACGGTCGGGGCGAGGCAACTGGCACTGGCTGAGCTCGGCGAAAGGACATCGCCCAACGCCCGCCTGGTCTCTGCGAACGTTCGGGCTTTGCGGGCCGCGCTCAGGTTCGCCGATGAGGTCTCAGTTGACGCAATCCTCGAGATGCACGATCATCTCCTGGAAAGGGAGGACCCCGAGGCGGGCCGCCTGCGTACCCAGCAGGTATGGATCGGCGGATCGGGTATCGGGCCACACCTTGCGTCATTTGTTCCCCCACACCACGACCGACTGCCGGCGCTAATCGATGACCTGATCGATTTCTGCCGTCGGGTCGACATACCACCGCTTGTGCAGATCTCGATCGCCCATGCCCAGTTCGAAACCATCCACCCGTTCACGGACGGAAACGGGCGGACCGGGCGGGCACTCGTCCAGGCCATGCTGCGAGGTTCCGGCCTGACCAGGAGAACAACCGTACCCGTTTCAGCGGGACTGCTTGTAGACACGGACCGGTACTTCGCGGCGCTGGCCTCCTACCGAGAGGGGGACGTCCAGCCGATCCTCAAGGAGTTCGGTCAAGCGGCCCGATACGCGGCCGTCGAGGGCAGGAAGCTGGTCACCGATCTTGATTTCATTCGAGTCGAAACCGCTTCCCGGATCAAGGCGCGGTCAGACGCCGCTGTTTGGCGGCTAAACGATCTCCTGGTTGGCCAGCCGGTGGTCAACACCGCCTACGTGGCGTCAAGGCTCGACATCTCCAAGGTGGCTGCCCAGACCTCAATCGACAAACTCGTGGACGCCGGTGCACTGACCGAGAACACGAACAAAGTCCGGCGTCGTGTCTGGCAGCACAACGACATCCTCGCCCGTCTGGATGAGTTCGCCGCCCGAGTCAGACGTCGCGACGCAAGCCCTTGATCCCGCAGCACTCGACTCGCAGGCGGCAACCAATCCGTACAGGCGTCTTCTGGCCTTCCGAGCTGAGTTCAGGGCTCCCGGGGCCTGAAAAAACCGATGCGTCACCATCAGGTAGTCAAAGAGACCGACGTGAGGTGGGGCCGCTTGAAGCGATCATGAGGGGACCCCGTTTCTCAGTCCACCCCGAGTGAAAGTCACGGGGTTGGTGTAGCTGTAGTTGTACCTGTTCGCCGCCAATTGGCGGCGAATTCATCCGGGCTGAGCATCTGAAGCGCCGAATGCGGATGGTTCTTGTTG
>JAENWT010000023.1 GCA_016650125.1 Thermoleophilia bacterium | reverse complement strand
TAAGCAGCAGGTCGAGGTCGGCGTGCATCGAGGCTCCTTCGGGTCGGCGGTGTTGGTTGCTACCGCCGACTTCGACCTGTCTGCCTATGTCACCTTTGATCCGACCTGCGGCCGTGTGGCCGTGGAACTACTCATCTAGGCCAGTTGCGCCTTCTTGTTGGCCGCCTGGGCCGCCTTGCAGCGCTTGCGAGCCTTGTTCCTGGCCTTGCCGGGCTCAGCCGACTTGACCTTGGCGCAGACCTTTTTTGCCTTGTCCTTGGCCTTCTTCTTCGCGTTCAGCGTGTCGCAGCGGATCGCGAGCGGGAACGGTTCCGACGTCAGCTGGAACGGGACTTCCTTCTTGAGCTGCGTGGTCTGCGCGACGACCCAGAACCTGGGCTGTACGAACGCTTCGCACAACTCGTCAGTCAGGCCGACGGTGCCCACGGCGGTGTTGCCCGCGGTCGCCTTGCCGTAACAGCCGATGCCGTTACCGGGGATCGTGCCTTCACAGGTGAATGCCTCGCCTTCGGCGATTTCTTCACCGGCGAACACGGTCACTTCAGTGCTGAAGTAACTGATCTCGCGGTTGCTGACGATTGAGTAACTCGAGATGTCTTCGCTGCACTTGACGCTGTAAGCGAGCGAATTCTCGGCTTCATGCTCTTCGTTGATGGCGACGTTGCCGCCACAGGTGACGCTGCCGGCCGAAGCTGACCCGGCAACGATGGAGAGACCGATGAGACTTACTGCGAGAGCCAGGGCGAGAAGAAACCCGATTCAGCTCCCCCCTTCCCCGTCCAAACTCTTGAAGATATGCACTTGAGTCTCCTTGACTTAGCTTGCGTTACCGCAGCCCTTTGCCACGGTCGCACTCAGTCTCAGAGTTGCTCAGCTTCCAGATGTCACCAGCTGGAAAACCTTATGTGAAAAACCTGATACCAGCCGGCGATTACGCGGTGGCAGGTACCTCTTCTTCGTCCTTCACCTGGAAGGACGAGCCACAGCCACAGGCGGCAACTACATTCGGGTTGTTGACCTGGAAGCCGGCGCCGGTGAGGCCTTCGACGTAATCGACTTCGGACCCGAACACGAACTGCATGCTCGTCTTGTCGACGATCACGGACACGCCGCGATGTTCGAAGACATCGTCTTCGTCGCTCTTGTTGTCAAAGGCGAGCGCGTACTGGAACCCGGAACAGCCACCACCGCGCACGGCCACACGCAGGGCCTGCTCTTCGCCTTCCGGCTGGTCACCGATCATCTCGGCGATCTTCTCGGCGGCGATTTCGGTCAGGGTGATTGCGGCTTCAGGCGTATCGGACATAACCAAAGGTTAGCGGGTGCTCCACCTGCGCTCAACGTACTGCTTGATCCGCTTCGAGTCGTGGATGACCTCGTCGCCGTCAATCAGCACGGGAACCCGCTTCTGGCCGGTCAACTCGACGATCTCCGGCCGCTTCGACTTGGAGTACGGCACCTTGCGCGATTCGAACTCGACCCCTGCCTTCTTGAGGGCCTTGGCCGCACTGCCGCAGGCACAGAGGCTGTCGGTCGGAGTCGGGCAGCGGTAGAGCACGGGCATGTCCATGGGGTGGACTCTAAATAAAACGGCCCGTCCGCCCGTTGTCTGATACAACCGTGGCGTGTCAGATGATCCCGCCATCGCGCTGGTCACCGATTCGACCGCATCGCTGACCGCCGAGGACCGCGAGCGCCTCCAGATCGAGATCGTGAACCTCTACGTGATCATGAACGGGGATCAGCGGCCGGAGAACGAGATCACCGACTACACCGAGTTCTACAAGGCGGTGCTCGCCAGCCCGGAGCTGACTACCACATCGCAGCCTTCGATCGGTGACTTCATGGCGGTCTACGAGCCTTTGCTCGAGCAGGGCAAGGAAATCGTCTCGCTCCACATCTCGTCGGGAATTTCAGGAACTGTTGAGGCGGCCCGTCAGGCTGCCGACCACCTGAAGTCAGAAGGCAAAGGCGGCGAACGCATCACCGTGGTCGACTCCCGGACCACCGCCGGCGGCCTCGCCCTGACCGCACTGGCCTCGGCAAACGCGATCAGCGCAGGCAAATCGGTCGAGGAAACCGTCAAGCAAACCGAGGTGGCCCGCGAGGCTGTCGAGACCTGGATCATGATCGACACCCTCGAGTACCTCCACAAGGGCGGCCGCATCGGCAGTGCCCAGGCCTGGTTCGGTGGCACCTTGAAGATCAAGCCGATCGTGACCCTCGAAGAGACCGTGAAACCGTACGACAAGGTCCGGACCAAGGCCCGGGCGGTCCAGAGGCTCAAGGACACGGCCTCAGAGGTCGCCGAGCGCGGCGAGACCACCTGGACCGTCCAGCACAGCGCGGCTCCCGAGCTCGCCGACGAACTCGCCGCCCACTGCCGCGAGGTCTTCCAGTGCGAAGGCGCCTTCCTCGACGAGATGTCGGCGGTGCTCGGCATCCACGCCGGCCCGGGCATGCTCGGCCTCGGCACCGTTCCCACAGAACTGGTCGGATCCAAGTTTTGAACCTCGCGGTCACGGCGATCGGCCGCGACCGGCCGGGCATCGTCGCCGGTATCACCTCGGTGCTGCTGGAGATGGACGGCAACGTCGACGACTCGCAGATGTCAATCCTGCACGGCCATTTCGCAGTGATGCTGATCGTTTCGGTCCCCGATGACACCTCGTCTGACGAATTGTCGACCCGGCTCGAAGAGGCCGGCCGCGAGTTCGGCCTGGCCGCGATCACGGTCAGCCCGGTCGAGAGCCTCGAGCGCGGCCCCCGGGCCACTCACGTGCTTACGGTCTACGGCGCCGACCAGCCCGGGATCGTCCACGGCGTGGCCGAGAGCCTCGCGGCCCGCCAGATCAACATCACCGACCTGCGCACCCGGCGGACCGGAACCGAGGACAAACCGGTCTACACCCTGATGATGGAGCTCGCGATTCCCGACGAGGGCTCCGCCCGCGCCGACGCCACGGAGGCCCTGAGCCGGTACGGCGAAGAACACGAGGTAGAAGTGATCCTGGCCGAGCTCGATGCCGAACCCCTCTAAGAATCTTTGGCCGCGGTCTCCTATCCATAGGCCGTCAAACCGTTGCCAGAGTGCGTTGAGATCAGCGGAACACGCGCTCTGGCCGCGGTTTCATATCCATGCCACGAGAAACCGTTGCCAGAAGCGTTTGGGCTGAGTCGACATGGCCGTTCGTGACGTTCTTGTCTATCCGGCGCCCATCCTTAAGTCCAGTCAACGAGATTCGGGGGAATCCATCCATGCGAACGACGCGCCATGCACGATTGAGTCTCGCGACTCTCTGGGTCCTCACGGTGGTCATGGCCGTTTTCGTCATCGGCTTCATGGGCTTCGCCGCTGTCTCGACCGCCTCGGCGTGACGCTGGGTTAGCGCTCGCTAGCGGCGACGGAGGGCCATCAGCCCTCCGACTACAAAGCCGGTGGCGACGGCTCCGATGACGATCTTCTTCTGATGCTTCTTGATCTGGCCGCGCCAGTCGGTGATCTCCGTGACGCGGTCCCGCAGGTGGTCCACGTTCTTCCCGAGCTGCTGGCGCTGATTCTCGATGTCGGCGCGGATCTGGGCCGAGGTGCGCTTGGGGGGCGGCGGGGCGTAAGGGGATCCCGGTACGCCCGCGGGCGGTGCCGGTGTACCTTCCGCGGGGACCCGCGGGTTCGGCGTTGTGTCGATCGGCGCGTCCGGCCCGATTCCTTCGGGCTTGAAAGGTTTGTCAGCTTCGAACGGCTTGCTCTCGTCCGGCTTTTTGGCTTCTTCAGCCATCAGACGTCTTCTCCCGGATTGAGCGTTGCCTTGATTTTCTGCGCCTCTTCGATCGCCTCGGTCGGGATCGGGGGACCGGTCTTCTCGAACGAGTTGTAGGCGAAGTAGCCGGCGCCGGCGGCGATTGCGATGAAGATGACGGCCTCGATCAGGTAACCGGCCCAGGGCTCGCCTTCGAAGAAGAGTGAATTCAGGCCGAGCGCGAAGGCGTGCATCAGCAGGATCAGGGCGAGGAAGGCGAAGATCCCGGCGGCGATGCCGACGGCCGATCCCCGGGCGAGGACCGTGACCTTCTCACTGACTTCGGTCTTGGCGAGCTCGATCTCTTCGCGGATCAGGGCCGAAGTCTGCTCGGTGACCTCGAAGACGAGCTCACCGACGGTCTTGTCGGCCGGAGGCTTGTAGGGATCCGGAGGAGCCATGGTTACTCGGGCGGATCCTCGTTGAAGATCCGGCGGTAGACGATCGCGGCAATCCGGGCGGCAACCAGTGTGGCGAGCGCGCCGCTGATCGTCAGCATTCCGCTCCAGGTCAGTCGTCTTACGAGTTCATTGTCCATAGCTGACCTCACAATACCCTCCGAAGGTGGTGGCATAACAGTGGCGCAAGCGCTAGCGCTTGTCGAGTCCTTCGCAGATCGTCTTGACGATCAGCTCCTGGGCTTCGTCGAAATCACGCTCGCTGCCGGGGATCAGGCCGAAGATCCAGCCGGACAGCAACTGCTCGATCGCGCCGTAAAAGGACATCGAAGCGAAGTCGGCATCGATGTCGAGCCGGAAGGTGCCGTTCGCCTGGCCGTCGGCGACGATCTTGGCGATCCCCTTGTAGGCGGCGTTGATCTGCTCGAGGTGGGTCTGGCCGAACGAATTGGCGGCCCGGGTGACCTCGACGATGATCACCTTCATCAGATCGGGGTCGTAGCGGTAGGAATCGATGATGAATCCGGCCACGACGCCGAGCTTCTGCTGGGGGGTCGAAGAACTGCGGTCGGTCTCCTCGATCGCCTCCAGGAGCAGCGACCAGCGCTGCGAGAACAACTCATTGAGCACGTTCTCCTTCGAGGAGAAGTAGTGGTAGACGAGGCCATAGGCGACGTCGGCCTCGTCGGCGATGTCGGCGACCCGGGTCGAATGAAAGCCCTGGCGGGCGAAGACCCGGACCGCGGCGTCGAGGATCTGCCGGCGCCGCTCGGTGGCTGCTTCGCGGGCCATCAGGCCTGCCTCTCCTTCGGGCGGAAGAGTCCCGGGCGGCGATGCTCGACCGCGGGCAGGGAAGCGCGGGTCGCCGCGAGCCGGTCGTAGTCGAGAACGGCGGTGGCGAACCCTTCGCCCTCCTCGACTCCAGCGAGGACCTCGCCCCACGGGTCGACGATCATCGAATGGCCCCATGATTCAAGTTCGGGGGTGGCGTTGCCGACCTGGCCGGCGGCGAGCACGAAGGACTGGTTCTCGATCGCCCGGGCGCGGACCAGCGGCTCCCAGTGGGCACGTCCGGTCGCGGCGGTGAAGGCCGAAGGAACGGTGAAGGTGTTGGCGCCTTCGTCCAGCAGCGCGCGGAAGAGCTCGGGGAAGCGCAGGTCGTAACAAATGGTCATGCCGACCTCGGCGTCGCCTGCCGTCACCGTGATGATCTCGTCGCCGGCTCGTTCGAAAGCGGATTCGCGGTACTCGACTCCGGCCACGTCGACGTCGAACATGTGGATCTTCCGGTAGGTCGCGGTGACCTCGCCGTCGGGCGAAAACATCACGGCCGTGTTGCTCGGCTGCTCCGCGCCATTGCCGTCCTCGGTGAAGCTGCCGGCCTGCAGGCTGATGCCGAGCTCGGCGGCCCAGGATCCGGCCGCGCTCATCGCCGGGCCGTCGATTGATTCGCCGCCGGCGGCCTGCTGCTCACCGGCGGCGAGCCAGGGCCACTTTTCCGGCAGGACCACGAGCCCGGCGCCATCGGCGGCGGCAGCCCGGACCAGGCGCTCGGCAACCTCGAGGTTGCGATCGCGATCGGCGGTGGTGTTTATCTGGACGACAGCGGCTCTCATAGCGAGTTGATTGACGGGTCAATCGGTCTCAGTATAAGTCTCCCACCACCGAGCATGCGGGTTGCGCCGCGCGCCGGGATGAAGCTGCCGCCCGGACCGGCACCAGGCCGGTCCGGGCGGTACTTCGATCGCTTAGAGCCTATCCCGGTAGGGCTGCGAAGCCAACGTGCCGCGGAGCGGTGCGGTGGCGAGTTCTGCCTACCGGGATAGGCTCTTAAAAGCCCTTCTTGACGGCCTTGGCGCCGCCGTTCAGGTTCGTCACCTTGAGATCCGGCGACTTCTTCTGCTGTTTGGCGCAGAACCGGTCGTTGACCCACTTGCCGTCCGAGAACAGCTCGGTCTGATCCGAGAAGTGCTTCGACTTCTCGTTGGTCGCGGCCTGCGAGTAGGTCAGGATCGTCTTCACCGGCGGGCACTTCGCCCCGGTGAGCGACGCGGCCTGGATGAAGCTCGAGCCGTGCCTGACCGAGTCGTACTTGCCGGTGTCGTCGTTCTGGACCGCGGTGATGACGTTGAACACGCCGTGTCCACCGAAACCACCGGGGATCGGGATGTCCTTGCCATTCCTGGTCACGTACTGGTAGTCGCGGTAGCTCGCGTTCAGCGGGATGCCGTAACCGTTCAGCGTGGTGACCGCGTCCGAGAGTGCCTTCGGCACCTCGGGGTTCGAGACCTTGAGTCCGTTCGGCGTGTGGACCGGATTGTTCACGTCGAACAGGTTGATGTATTTGTCGCTCGGCAGGTTGCCGTAGACCTCGCGCCAGAGGACCGAGCCCGGGGAATCGAGTCCCTCGGTCCTGTCCCAGGCGGCGAGTGCGGCGCAGGCGCCACTCACGTCGACTGCGTTGATGGTCGGATTGGCCTGGCAGTAGGTCACCATGTCGTCCGCCAGCAGCTCACCGCCGTAGTTGCGGTTGTTGGTGGTGAACGCCTGAACCCGGGCGAGGTCGAACTTGCCGCCATTGGCGAGCTGTTCCTCGATCTGGTTGAGGCCGTTCCGGGTCCTGAGTGCCCGGCCAGTGCCTTCGTCACCGATGATCGGCGGGAAGCCCTCGAGCGGGGCCTCCGGGTTCGAAAGCCAGTAACTGTCGTTCATGTTCGATCCATAATCCTTGCGGATCTGGAGCGGCATCTGGCTGGGCGAAAGGATGCCCTTGGCGACCGCGCCCGGCTGGAGCTGCGGATCACAGGACGAGTTGCTGCCTTCGAAGACGGCAACCCTGGCCGCGGCCCAGGCGGCATCGCCCAGTCCGGGTGTGTTGCACTCGGTGAGCCGCTCGGGCGTGACATCCGGGGTGACCGAGATGTCGGCGTACAACGCGTTGCCCTTGGAGTCGGCCGCGATCGTGTTGACCCACGGCACACCCTGGTTCCGCTTCAGCGTCTTCACCATGTCGCTGACGCTCTGCGAGCGGTCGGCGTCGAAGAAATGGTTGATGAAGCGCAGACCGTCCGAGTTCGGATCCCGCAGCGCGTACGCGTACTGGGTGCTCCAGGTGAACAGCGGCTGCTTCTGGATCGAGTTGGTGATCGGACCGTGCTTGGACTTGTAAAGGGTCCGGGTCTGGTTCTCGAGGCTTCCGTCTTCCTGCTTGACGGCGACGGTCACGTCGGTCGAATCCATCTTGACCTGTTTGCCGTCGACCATGTACGAGGTCGGGTCACCTTCGACCAGGGTCTCGCGATAGGTCAGGAACCGGCGAGCGGTCGAGACCGTGTGGCTCCAGGCGAGATTCCGGGTGTGACCGATGAGCACGACCGGGGCGCCGAGGAGGCTGGCGCCGCTGACGTTGATCTTGCCCGGAATCGTCAACTGGGACTGGAAGAAGCGCTCGGTGCCCGACCACGGGAAGTGGGGGTTGCCGAACAGCATTCCCTTGCCTGTCGTCGTTGCGTCCGATCCGAGCGAGACGGCATTGGAGCCGACTTCGGGATCAAGTCCGTCACCGAGCTTCTTGAAGTCGGCGGCGGTCGCATCAGGGGCCGTAGCGGCGGAACCACCGGCGGATGCCGGGGCTACCGGCGGTGCGGCGTTCGTGGTTCCGTCGACCGCGGCGCCGGCGCTGGCCAGGGTGCCCAGCTCGTAGAAGCGTCGGTAGACGTCCATCGTGTTGATCTTCTTGACCCACGGCTCGCCCTTGCAGGTCGTGTCCTGGATCTTGCTCACGCCGGTCTTCGTCAGCCAGCGGTTGTAACCCTTGACGTAGCCGTCGACGACGTCACGCACTGCGGGCTTCGGGCCAGCGGGCGCCTTCTTCTTGAGCAGGTTCTCGATCGTCTTTTCCACGATTACGCGCTTGTGGGCAAAGTCGGCGTCGAGGTTGTTGTAGACGATGCCGTTGCCGGTCAGCTGCCACTCGCCGTCGGGTCCGAAGTACTTGGAACGCTCACCACGGTTGGTGGTGTAGATGTCGGCCATCGAGCAGATGTTCTCTTTGGCGAGCGAGTAGCCGTAGCCGTAGCCGAGGCCACGGTAAGAGTCGGCGACGATCCTGGGGATGCCGTATTCGGTGGTGCGGATCGTGACCCGGGGAGTCTTGAACTCGTGCCGCTTCTCACGCTTCGCCTTGGCCTTCAGGCGCTTCGTGGTCTTGCGAACACAGTTTTTCTTTGCCTTGCCCTTCTTGTTCTTGCACTTCTTCTTCGCCTGCTTGGCGAAGTTGGGCTTGGCATCAGCATTGGCTGCGCCGGCACCGAAGACCAAAGTCATGGCCATTACGGCAACCAGCAGTCGAATCAGCTTCAAAACGGTGTTCCTCTCCTAGAGTCAACGGTGGCCACGCCACCCCCTGTACTCCCTTTCAACACATCCATGTGAAAAAGGAGCGGTCGCAGCATATACCGAGAGCTGGGATAAATAATGGCTTCCCGTCGTTCGTTTACCTTGGCCTTACACGTGGCACTAGCCTGTCAAGCCGATGAAGGACAAAGTCAAGAAACCGAAGATGAAGCCCGGCGGGCAGATGCCCCGCTGGATGTTCGAGACGCGGACCGACGCCTGGCGCGACGCCGGGCTCGGCGATGAAGTCATTCCCGCCCGGCAGGGGAAGGCCTGGCCGCGCCTGATTCTCTTCGCCCTGCTGATCACCGGCGTGCTGATCGCTTTCAGTCACCGCCAGCAGATCGCCGGTGACTACGACACCGAAGGCCGGATCCTGACGGCGCTCCTGCTCTTCATCTTCGGCTGGGGCTTCGCCGCCGCCCTCGGCCGCACGATCACCCCGACCATCCTCAAGCGCATGGACCCCGGCACGGCCGGCACGGTCGGCTTCGCGATCCGGCTGGTCACGATCATCGTGGTCGCCGTGGTCGCGCTCCACATCGCCGGGGTCAAGACCAGCACGCTGGCCGTCGGCGGTGCCTTCACCGCGGTCGTCCTCGGACTCGCCGCCCAGCAGACCCTCGGCAACGTCTTTGCCGGAGTCGTGCTGCAGGGCACCCGGCCCTTCCAGGTCGGCGAGCGGGTCCGGCTGACTGGCGGACCCCTTGCCGGTTCGGTCGAAGGGACGGTCAGCTCGCTCGGCCTCTTCTACACCTCGATCCTCAAAGGCCAGGACCGCATGATGGTTCCGAACAACGTGATCCTCAACTGCGCGGTTGAACCGCTCATCGAGCCGGACGGCATCGACGTGCGCGCCCGGTTCGACAGCCATGTCAGCCCGGCCAAGGTCCAGGAGATGCTTTCCCAGGCGATCACCGTGCCGACCCGCCGCCCGCCGTCGATCTGGCTGGACGAGATCGACCGTGACGAAGTGGTCCTGCGGATCAACGCAACACCGGTCGACCCGGCCGACGGAGCACGGCTGGCCGAACAGGTCCTCGCGGTCACCCGCGGCACCTTCGAGTTCGAGACGGCGAAGTCCGATCCCGAGCCCAGCGTGCCGCACGGTCACGCCTGAAGGGTCAGCCCGCCTGACCCGGTTTCATTGGAGGGGCCGACACCGGCCCTGATTCTGACTACTTGACTTTGATTCGCACAGTGCCGGCCACGGTCATCGCGCCTTTGGTCCAAACTGATATCCGCACCTTCAGCAGCATGCCCTCCTTCGCGGAACGCTTGGCCCGGAGACTCATCGTTCCGGTCCGGGACTTGCCGGCACCGAGGGTGAAGGGCGAACTGATGCTGCAGGTGTGAGGGACCTTCTGCCCGCCGCCCTTGACGCAGATGACGACCGACCTGGCAGCGGCATCACCGACGTTGCTGATCCGGCCCTTGAACCTGGCAATCTTGCCGGCCTTCACCGTGAGGGCCTTCGCCGGAAGCTTCAGCTCCAGCTCCGCCTTGCCGGGTTCGTCGATCACGGTCGGCTTCGGGACGAAGTCAGCGGCGGTCGCGGTGAGCGGATCCTTGACCATGCCGGCCGGCGTGGCACCTGCCTGCCCGGCAACCACGCCGAACAGCATCAGCGCGCCAAGAACCGCCAGAAATCGCACGACAACAGAACCCCTGGAACTTCTCCCGTCCCCCCATACCCCTGAATCTAGCGCAGCCAGCGGCCTCCCGCTTGAGATTCAGCGCCGGCGTTCGACTTCCTGGACCATCAGCTTCGTGTGGAGGGCGGCGATGAAATCCTTGAGGGGTTCGGCACCGGCTTCGATCAGCTCGACCGCCTTGTCCGGAGGCATTTCGCCCTCAAGGCGGTCCATCAACACGTCCACCTCTTCTTTCACCAATGACTCAAGTGCCCGCTTGTACCGAAGGGTGTCGTAAACGGTGAACCCGACCTTCTCGTCATAGCCTCCCGCGCGGAACCTGGACATGGCTTCGATGATCGCCACGTCGGAGGGCGAGTAACCCCTGGAGTTCGGGTCGAGGATTCCGATCTCGGCCAGGCGGTCCAGCGCATCTTCGGGGACGCCATAGGTCCGGCGGACCTCAGCGATGCTGGTCCGGGTCCGCTCCTTGGCAAGAGCCCGCTCGAGGATGCGGTCCTCGACGTCGAGCAGGACCCGCGCCTGGTCGGGATCTTCGGCGAGCACCGAACGGATCGCCTTGAGCGGCATGAAGCGTTCCTCCTGCAGGCGCTTGATCATGTCGATGCGCTCGACCGTCTCCGGGCGGTAGTAGGCCATGTTGCGGCTGGTCTTGACCGGCTCAGGCAGCAGGCCTTCGCGCAGGTAGTGCTTGATCGTCGCGCCGGGAACTCCGGATGCTTCGACCAGTTCCGACATCTTGAGCAGCTTTTCGGGGGCGGTAGCCCCGCTGTTCGTTTCCGTGGTCACGCGCGGAACCCGATGCCTTCCGACGAAGTACCGCCGCCGGGACCCGCCGCGGCACCCGCCTCGAGCAATGCGGCGATCTCTTCCTGGCTGAGTCCGGCCTCGGCCAGGACGTCAGCCGTGTCGGCGCCGGCCACCGGCGCCGGGCGCGGATCCCCGGCCGGAGTCCCGGAGAGCTTGATCGGGTTGCCGACCTGGCGGACCGGACCGATCCCGGGCTGGTCGATCTCGACGACCATGCCGCGCTCCCGGGCGAGGTCTGATTCGAGAGCTTCCTTCACATCGAGGATCGGCTCGATGCAGCAGTTGTGCTCGTCGTTGAAGGCTTCCCATTCGGCCCGGGTCTTCGACTTGAAGATCTCGGCGACCTTGGTCCAGCCGGGACCGCCGGGTGGATCGAACTGGTGCTCGATCAGGTGCCGCATGTCGATGCCCTCGCAGAATGCTTTCCAGAACTTGGGCTCGAGTGCACCGCACGAGACCCAGCCGTCGGCGGCTTCGTACGGCATGTAACAGACGATCCCGCCGCCGAGCATGAGCTCGCCGCGCTGCGGAACGTCGCCATCGGCAAAATGGGCACCGGCGAGCATCGCCAGCCAGGACATCGCGCCGTCGGTCATCGAGATGTCGACCATCTGACCCTCCCCCGTGCGCTGCTTGGCGAAGAGCGCGGTCATCACGCCGAAAGCCGCGGCCATCGCGCCGCCGCCGAGGTCACCGATCTGGGCGGCCGGCTGGATCGGGGGGCCGTCCTTCTGGCCGGTGAGGCCGAGCAGTCCGGTCGAGCCGAGGTAGTTGAGGTCGTGACCGGCGCGGTCGCGCTTCGGGCCGTCCTGGCCGTAGCCGGTGATCGCGCAGTAGACCAGTCCCGGATTGATTTCGTGCAGGGTTTCGTAACCGACCCCGAGGCGGTCCATGACGCCGGGGCGGAATCCTTCGAGCACCACATCAGCCGATTCGACCAGGCGAAGGAAGGCCTCGCGTCCGGCGTCAGACTTGAGGTCGATCCTGATTGAGCGCTTGCTGCGGTTGAGCGAGAGGTAGAGCGCCGAGCGGGTACTCACGATCTCCGCCTCGTCTTCTCCCGGGGCCGCCTCGTAATAAGGCGGCGCGAAACGTATGTAGTCACCGGCACCGGTGTCTTCGACCTTGATCACGTCGGCGCCGAAGTCGGCCAGCCACTGTGAGGCGAAACCGCCCGGCAGGAGCCGGGTCAGGTCGAGGATGCGGATGTCTTCCAGGGGCTGCAACATCGCCCCGCCTCAGGCGGCTTCGGGCAGGTTGAGCATCTGCCGGGCCTCGCTGATCGAGGCGACCTTGCGGCCGGTGTCTTCGACCATCTGCCGGGCCTTGCCGATCAGGTCGCCGTTGGAGGTGCACATCGAACCGTCTGGCAGATACAGGTTGTCCTCCACCCCGGCCCGCACGTTGCCGCCGAGCACGATCGCCGCGGCGAGCAGTTTCCACTGGTCCCTCGAGATGCCGATGCACTGCCAGTTGTTCGGACCTTCGGCACCACCGGGAATCTGGTCGGCCATCACCTGGACGTTCCGCGGCGTCGCCCGGATCCCGCCGGTGACGCCCATGACCAGGGAGATCTGGAGCGGACCTTCGAGCAGGCCCATGTCGATCAGCGGGTCGAGGTTGGCGACGTGGCCGGCGTCGAAGCATTCGTGCTCCGGCTGGATGCCGATTTCGTTCATCGCGGTGATGAATTCGATGATCGTGTCGAAGCTGTTCTCGAAGACGGCCTTGAAGACGAAGTCCTTGCGGCGCCTTGAATACTTGGCGTAGTTCATCGAGCTCATGTTGAGCGCCGCCACATCCGGCTTGACCGCCCGCAGGTAGTCGATCCGCTTCTCCATCGGGATGCCGATCGCACCGGTCGAGAAGTTGATGATCACGCCGGGGCACTCGGACCGGATCGCGTCGGAGATCGCCTGGAAGTCCTCGATCTCGTAGGAAGGGGTGCCGTCGGGGGTGCGGGCGTGGATGTGGATCTGGGCCGCGCCTTCGTCGACCGCCCGCCGGGCCTCGGCCGCGTACTCCTCGGGCGTGTACGGGATCGCCGGGCACTGGTCGCGGTTGGCGATCACCCCGGAGATCGAGTTGCTGATGATGACGGGGTCTTCGAACCGACTCATACGGGCATCACTCCATGCTTCTTCCAGGGCCTCTCGACCTTTTTGTCCTTCGACATGCGCAGGCCGTTGATGATCGTCTGGCGGGTTTCGCGCGGGTCGATGATGTCGTCGATCATCGCGTTGCCGGCCGCGATGTACGGGTCGATCTGCTGGCGGACCGCGTTCAGCATCGCTTCGCGTGTCGCTTCGGGATCGTCCGACGCTTCGATCGCGCCGCGGCCGATGATGTTGACCGCACCCTCGGCCCCCATGACCGAGATCTCGGCCCCGGGCCAGGCGACGATCAGATCGGGCTCGTAGGCCCGGCCGCACATCACGTAGTAGCCGGCGCCGTAGGCCTTGCGCACCAGGACGGTGATCTTCGGCACGGTCGCCCTGGACACGGCGTAGAGCATCTTCGCGCCGTGGCGGATGATGCCCTGCTGCTCCACCTTGGACCCGACCATGAAGCCGGGCACGTCCTGCAGGAAGAGCAGCGGGATGCTGAAGGCATCGCAGAGGTTGATGAATCGTGCGGCCTTGTCGGCCGAGTCGACATCGAGGATGCCACCCACATGCTTCGGCTGGTTGGCGACGATGCCGACCGGCTGGCCGTCGAAACGGGCGAAGCAGGTGATCAGCGACTTGGCGAACTTCGGCTTGATGTCGAAGTAGTCACCGTCATCGACAATTTCCTTGATCACTTCGTACATGTCGTAAGGGGTGCGCGAGGACTCGGGGATGATCTCGAGCAGGCGGTCGGAGCCGCGGTCCTCGGGGTCGTCGCATTCGATGACCGGCACTTCTGCCTCGCAGTTCGACGGGAAGTAGCTCAGGTACTTCTTGATCGACTCGATGCATTCGGGATCGTCCTTGACCTCGAGGTCGCCGACGCCGGACTTGCGACAATGGATCTTGGCGCCGCCGAGGTCCTCCATATCGATGTCCTCGCCGGTCACCGCCTTGACCAGGTGCGGTCCGGCGAGCGCCATCGCACCCTGCCCGACCACCATCGGCACGAAGTCCGAGAGACCGGGGATGTAAGCCGTGCCTGCGGCGCAGGGACCCATCATCGCCGCGACCATCGGCACGACGCCGGACATCTGGACCTCTTCGCGAAAGAGGTGGCCGGAGCCGGCGAACAACGAGCCGGCCGCTTCCTGGATGCGCGCACCGGCGGAGTCGAGCAGCCAGATCAGCGGCATGCGCTTCTGCAGGGCCATCTCGCGGATGCGGGTGACCTTGGTCTCGCCGGTCAGGCCCATCGAGCCGGCCATGACCGTGAAGTCGTAGGCGACGACCGCGCAGGTGCGGCCCTCGATGTCGCCCCAGCCGGTGATCACTCCGTCGGCCGGCGCCTCTTTGTCCTTGAGCGCGACCTGGGAGAAGTGCGGTCGGCCGTGGATGCCGATCTCGTTGAAGGTGCCTTCGTCGACCAGCAGGTCGAGGCGCTCACGGGCGGTCAGTTTGCCGCGCTCGTGCTGGGCCTCGATCTTCTTGAGGCCACCGCCGAGGCGCGCCTTGCCGCGTCGTTCGTGGAGCTGCTCTGTGAGCTCGGCGAGCGGTGCGGTGCCGGGCAGCTTGTTGACCGGAGCTTCTGGCTGTTCGCCGTTGTCGGACATCAGCGTCCCTTCCATTCCGGCTCGCGTTTTTCGAAGAAGGCCTTGACGCCTTCGATCGCGTCTTCGGTCGAGAGTTCGATCGCCAGCTGGGAGCGCAGGTAGTCGAGGGCTTCGGCCAGCGGCATGTCCATCTGGCGCCACATTGCGTCCTTGCCCATGCGCATGATCAGCGGTGACTTCGCGGCCAGCTGCTTGGTCCATTCGTCGAGGTTGAACTCGAAGAGTTCCGGCCTGACCACCTTGTTGACGATGCCGATCTGGCGGGCGTCTTCGGCCGAGATCCGCTCGCCGAGTAGCAGCATCTCGTTGGTCTTCTTGCGGCCGACGTTGCGGTAGATCAGCGCCATGATCATAAAAGGGAACAGTCCGACCGTGATCTCGGGCGTGCCGAAGGTCGCGTCCTCGGAAGCGAGGATCAGGTCACAGGCCAGGGCGAGGCCGAGCGAGCCGGCGAGCACGTGACCCTGGGCAGCGACGATCGAAGGCTTGCCGAGTTCGCCGAAGGCTTTGAACGCGTCGGTGAACAGGGAGGCACCGGTGAACTTCTCCACGGTGCCGCTCTCTCCCCCGAAGCCGGCCAGGTTGCCGCCGGCCGAGAAGACGCTCTCGTGGGACGAGGCGAGCACGACGACACGAACGGCGTAGTCGTCCTTGGCCAGCGCCAGTGCCGAGAGCAGCTCGGACAGCATCTGGTCGGACAGCGCGTTGCGCGTCTCGGGGTCGTCGAGGGTGATCGTGGCCACGTGATCGGCGACCTCGTATCGGATCTTTTCGAAGGACTGGCTGGGTTCGCTCATGGTCTTGGCAAGATACCAGTTAATAAGGAGTGAGAAGTGTTACTCTCTACTTTGCCTAATGCAGGTTACCCTTCACAGAACTTCTTTGTACCGTCGACAAAAGGAACCACGAACCGTGACTGAAACCGTCATCAAGCCCGATTTCGAAGCTAGCCAGAAGCACTTCATCTTCACCCAGGAGCACGAGGACCTGCGCGAATCGATGGAGGCGTGGGCGAAGAAAGAGCTCTACCCCCATCGCAACGAGTGGGAAGAAACCAAGTGGCCCGACTCGGCGATCGAGCGTGCCGGCGAGCTCGGATACCTCGGCCTCTGCTTCCCCGAGGAGTACGGAGGACAGGGCGGCGACTACTTCTACTCGCTGGTCCGGGCCGAGGCCCTGAGTTACGCCGCATCCGGCGGACTCGGCATGGGCTTCGCGGTCCAGACCGACATGGTCCTGCCCCCGGTCCACCTGCTCGGAACCGAAGAGCAGAAGCAGAAGTACCTCGTACCCGGAATCCAGGGAACGAAGATCGGCGCGCTCGGAATCACCGAGCCCGGCGCCGGTTCCGACGTGGCCGGCATCCGCACCTCGGCGATCCTCGACGGTGACGAATACGTGATCAACGGCGCCAAGACGTTCATCACAAACGCCGCCCGCGCACAGTTCATGGTGCTTGTTGTCAAGACCGATCCCAGCAAGGCGCATGACGGCATCACGCTGCTGCTGATCGACATCCGCGACGAAGATGGCAATGACCTGCCCGGGTTCTCGGTCACCTCGAACCTGGAGAAGATGGGCATGCACTCCTCGGACACGGGAGAACTCGCCTTCGAGGATTTCCGCGTGCCTGCGGATTCGGTCCTCGGCCAGGTCGGCAAGGGCTTCTACCACATCAGCTGGGAGCTCCAGGGCGAACGGCTGGTCGCCGCCGCCGGGTCGCACGCCGGTGCCGAGCGCCTGCTCGAGACGACGATCGAGTACGCCCTGGACCGCCAGGCCTTCGGCCGCCCGATCGGCAAGTTCCAGACGATCCGCCACAAGATCGCCACGATGGCGACCAAGATCGAGGCCTCCAAGCAGTTCACCTACTCGGTCGCCTGGCGCGTCAACAAGGGCGAGTATCCGGTGAGGGAGATCTCGATGGCGAAGATGCTCGCCTCCCAGATGGCCTGTGAAGTCGCCGACGAAGCGATCCAGATCCACGGCGGCTACGGCTACATGAAGGAATACGAGATCGAGCGCCACTACCGCGACATGCGCCTGAACCGCATCGGCGCCGGAACCGACGAGATCATGCTCGAGGTAATCGGCCGAAGCTACGGCCTGTAAGAGCAACTTTCCGGACCGTTTGTGGTTTGCTGTCTAGAGTGATGTCTCCGGATTCGACCCCGGGCATCACTCTTAAACTTCCAGTGGATCGGGGAATCTCATGACCAAGCGCTCACGTCTGTTCAAAGCCTCATTGGCTTCCGTCGCGATCTTCGCGGTCGGCGGCAGCGTCGGAGCGATCGCTGTATCGGCCGTCAATGACGACCCGCCGGCGCCGAAGTACAACTCGCTGGCCCGAACGGTCAACCCGATCGGCGCAAAAGGACGGGCGCTTGGCCTGTCACGGGTCGTGATCCAGCCCGGCGCGAAGATCCCCCTTCATTACCACGAGGGCACGCAGGTCTCATACATCGACCAGGGCACACTCACCTACACCGTCGCCGATGGTGGCGTGAAGGTGATGGACGGCCCCGGAGACGACGGCGACCTGGTCCGGAAGATCAAGGCCGGCCAGACCGGCAAGATCCGCGAGGGTCAGTGGATCGTCGAGCAGCCCAGCACGATCCACCGGGCAAACAACTTCGGCGACGGCAAGATCGTGATCTACCTGGCGAACCTGCTCGACAAGGACGCCTCGCCTTCGACGCTGGTCCCCTGATTCTGAGCCGGCTCGTATCCGGGCCGCGAAGTTCAGGCCGGAGACAGCTGGGTGGTGCAATGGGCGCAGCGGGTGGCCGCCACGGGGATCTCCGAGAGGCACTCGGGGCAGTCGCGGTGGGTCGCCTCCTCTTCTTCGGCGAGGTGCTCCTTGTAGGCATTCATCGGGGCGACGACGAAGAAGTAGGCGGCGGCCGCCACCGAGAGGAACGCGATCAGGGCATTTATGAAGTTGCCGTAAGTGAACTCGGACCCGTTGATCGTGAAGGAGAGCGCCGAGAAGTCCGGCTCGCCGATGATCGCCGCAATGATCGGCGTCATCAGGTCCTCGACCATCGACGTGACCAGCGCGGTGAACGCGGCGCCGATGACCACGGCCACGGCCAGATCGACGACGTTGCCTCTGGCGATGAACTCTCTGAAACCAACCAAAACCTTCAAGAAAACCTCCGGGAAGTTGTACGAGCCACCCGACCATACCCAGCCCACCCGCTGCCAAATCGACAGCACCGGCCGGCCGAGTGCATGTGTTCACCCGTCAAAGAATCGTTCTTTCTCATCCATGGTCAATGAAAAAGGACGATCCTGATCATCAGGGACTCCAGGTGGTCAGGCCGACCAGCACTGCCTCTATTACTTCCTCCGGTGTTTCCGTGATCTGCCAGTAAGTGAACGCCAACCTCAGGTATCCACCCCGGGCAAGGATCGACAGACGCTCATGGTCCCGCTTGAAGGAAATGAGATCGCCGTGGAAGGTGAACCCATCGGTCTCCACGACGACCTTTTGCTTTGGCCAAACGAAGTCCACTTTCAGGCCGCACACCCGCCGGTTGATCTTCGGCATCTCGATCGAATTCTCGTGACAGATCTTCTGGAACATGCCTTCAAGTACAGATAGGACGTTTACCGTCTCCGGACTCCACCACCGAAGTCCATTGCGGAGTCGCGCGCTTCCTTCCATGCCGAAGCCGAACTCGAGGATCTGGGTGACCACTTCGACGTTCAGGTAGCCCCGGCGGCTCGCCTCGGCGACAGCTGCACCAAACTGCCGATCGGTTAGGGCCGCTTGCGAGGGTGGCCGCCATCCAGATCGATTTTTGCCGCTCCACCGATCGTCCGACCGCGTAAACGCCGCGAAAGACGGGCCAGAGCTGTCCATTTCGCAGGTGATAGTCGATGAGACCGGAACCAAACCCGGCGGCAAGCAACTGTCGCCGTGTGACCACCCCGAACTGAGGGCGGCCGAGCTCGATCATCATGCGGTGTGAAAACTTGGGCTCTTCCATGCCGGACCGAGCTTGGCCAGTCCGGGCGCATCAAGGTGCAACAAGCCAAAAAGATCGTCCTTTTCCATCGATAGTCAGTGAAAAAGGACGATCCTCTTGCTTCGCGACCGTTGCGCGGGCCTTGCGAGGCGCGGCGGCCGACGCTCAATTCCACCTATAGTGCGCAGAATCAATCTGACAAGGAGACAAATCTGATGGGACTTCTGGAAGGCAAGAGCGCGATCGTCACCGGTTCGGCGCGCGGAATCGGTCGGGCGACCGCAGAAATTTTCGCCGCCAACGGCGCCAACGTGCTGATCAACGACCTTGACGGCGACGCGGCAGAGCAGGCGGCATCGGAGATCACCGGTAACACCGCTGTCTACGCCGGTGACATGACCAAGCCCGAAGCCGCCGAGGAGCTCGTCGCGACCGCCAACGAAGCCTTCGGATCGGTCGACATCGTGGTCAACAACGCCGGCTACACCTGGGACGGCGTCGCCCACAAGATGACCGACGAGCAGTTCCAGGCAATGCTCGACATCCACACGATCGTTCCCTTCCGCGTCGCCCGTGCCCTCGCCCCCCACTGGCGCGAGGCCGCCAAGGCCGAAGCTGCCGAGGGCCGCGAGGTCTTCCGCAAACTGATCAACATCTCCTCGATCTCGGGGACGATGGGCAACGCCGGCCAGATCAACTACAGCGCCGGCAAGTCCGCCGTCGTCGGCATGACCAAGACCCTGGCCAAGGAGTGGGGCCAGTTCAAGATCAACGTCAACGCGGTCGCCTTCGGCTTCGTCGAGACCCGCCTGACCGCAGCCAAGGAAGAAGGTGGCGAGACGGTCAAGGGCCCTGACGGCCAGGACATTCAGCTCGGCATCCCCGAGCAGATGCGCGCGATGGCCTCGATGATCATCCCGCTCGGCCGTCCGGCGACGCCGGAAGAGGCGTCAGGCCCGGTGCTCTTCCTGGCCTCGGGCCTCGCCGATTACGTCCACGGCCAAGTCCTGAACGTGACCGGCGGTCAGTTCGGCGGCATGTACACCTGAGTCACGCCTGAATCGAGTCAGGAAAGAGCCCGCCACCCGGCGGGCTCTCTTCGTTTCGGGACTCGGCCGGCCCGCTCACTTCTCGGCGGGCCTTCGGACCCGGAGGCGGTGATAGACGGTCGCAGGAGTCTTACCGTGAGTCACCCGCTTCGACTTGATCCGCAGCCTGAGCACGATCGTCTTGCGCTTCACGGCCGAGAGCTTCACCAGCCGGGCGCGGTACTTCTTCCTGATCTGGAGCGCCGCACGCCTGAAGTGGTTCGATCGGACCTTCAGGCGGATCGACTTGGTCATCGCCTTGCCGCTCCTCTTGGTGAGCACCACCGCCTTCACTCGGCAGCTTGGCTTGAAGCGCTTCGGGCATTTGACGCGCAGGTACAGCTTGCCGCGGTAGAGGAAGGCGACACCCGGCTTGACGTTTTTGGGCGGCTTGCCCGTCGTCGGCGGTTTCCTGGTCGACTTCTCGGCGGACGCCGGAGGTCCGATGTTGCCGGCCTCGTCCACCGCGCGCACGGCCACGTACCGCTGCGGTGACGGGACGCTGAACGATTCCTGGGTGCCGGCCTTTTCCGGAGCGGACGCCCCGGTCAGCGGCTCGGCGTCGGCGAAGTTCTTCGCCGTGATCGGATCAGCCGAGGTCACGACGTCGTAGTGATCGGCAGTCCCGCAGGCGGCGTCATCGCCGGTCGCCTTGAAGCCCAGCTTGCCGGTCGATGACACGGTCAAGCCGTCCAGCGGGCCGGGGGGAGATCCGTCGCGGTCGTAGTTGCCGCTCTGCTGCTGGTCGTGGCGATAGGACGGCCACTCGCTCTGGCATTCGGGCACGTCGGGCATCGACCATTCGAACAGGTGGCCCTCCCGGGTGATCGCGGCCATGCGGCCGTCGCTTGAAAGCGCCGCCGGTGCGAAGAGCCAGCCGCCGGTGACCTTGGGGAACCCGTCGACGTTCTGCCCGGTGACACCGTCGTAGGCGTTGAGCAGGCCCAGCCCGGTTCCGGCCAGCACCTGGTTCGAGACCTTGCTGCCGTTGACGTTGGCGATGTTCGACGAGGACAGGAACTGGAAGTCCTCGGTGACCCGGGGGAAGCTCGGCAACGAGACCCCGGTCGAAGGATCGTAAGCACCGATCAGGTGGTTGTAGGGGATGTTCTGGCCGACCAGCAGCAGGTTGACCACGCCGGACAGGCCGAACCCGTACTTGACGACGCTGGGGTTCGTCCCGGGAATCAGCTTGCCGAGCGAAGCTGACTCGAACAGGTTGAGCGAGCCGACCGGCAAGGCGCCGTCGGCGGCCGAAGCTGCTCCAGGGATGCCCTGCTGGATCCCGCGCTTGAGCGTGCCGTCCACCCCGTAGACGCCGATCGTCGCCGAGCCGGTCGCCGACGCGATGATGCGCTTCTCGCCGTCGATCGTTGCGATCGACGGATCCTGGCCCGGTCCGATCAGCGGGAGGGTCGTCTGGATCGCCCCGTTCAGCTTGATCGGCCAGTTCGGCAGGTAAGCCCTGCCGCCGTTGCCGGTGAAGCCGGTGCCGCGCGAATCGACCGCGTAGACACGGGTCGAGCCACCGGCGGCGTTGGCGAGGATGTCGGTCAGGCCGGCCCCGAGGAATCCCTGGCTGATGCTCGTGAAGTCCGGCGCCTGAGCGGCGTAAGTCTCATTGGTGGAAACGACGACGTCGTCGCGACCGTCGTCGTTCAGGTCGCCGATCGCCGGCGGGTTGATCGACTCGGCGAGCATCTGCTCGTTGGCCGGGACGTCCGGGTCAACCAGCCGCACCGGGTAGCCGGGAACGGGCTCGCCTTTTCCTGTGAAGGCGTAGAGATAACCGTCGAGACCGGGAATGACGATGTCGAGCGGTGCGTCCTCGCCGCGCAGTCGCGCGACCGCCGGGCTGGCGATGAAGCCGCACTTCGGGTGCGAGAGCGGCTGGCTCTGCAGCGACTGGTCGCAGCGGTTGAGGCCCGAGCTGACCGGGAATCCGGACCGGAGCGAACCGTCGGCCTCCCAGGCGTAGATGTGGACCCCGGCCGCGGTGATCAGTTCGACCTCGCCATCGTCGTCGAGGTCGGCCACAACCGGGCCGCGAGGCGGTTCCCGGGGCGGAGTTTCGTCAGCCAGAGCGGAGAATCCGGCCGAGTCCTCATGGCCCGCGCCGTTTCGCATGAGTTCCGTGCGCACCGGCCAGCCGGGCAGTTCGCTGCCGTCGGGCTCGTAAGCGTGGACCTCTCCGGCCATGGTCGGAACAATCAGTTCCTGGGTGCTGTCGCCATTCAGGTCGGCGTAACGGATCGGCGCCTCGCCACCCGTGCCGAGGCGCTTCGGGAAGCCGTTCCGCAGGTCGGGATCCTTGGCGGAAGTGAAGACGCGTCGATCGATCCCGGGGGTGTTTATGCCGTCGCCGGTGACGATCAGCCGGACCGCGAATTCGTGCCGGAGCGGATCGCCTTCACTCAGCGAATTCACCGGGCCGCCCGAATCCACCGGCGACGTGTACGAAGCGAGCGCCGTGCGCACCTGGTCCAGGTCGATCGTGCCGAAGTTCGTGACCGGGCCGGTTGAGCTGCCCTGGGCCACCGCGTTCCAGCTTGCCGGCGCCTGACCCGCGCCCCACTCGAGCTTCCAGTCGAAGCTGCCGCCGCTGTCGGCGAACCGCGCCTTGGCCAGCCCGGTGACATGTAATTCGTCGCCGGTGACAGGCGAGTACCAGTCCGGGGAATCGATCGCCGCTTCGGGCGGCACGTCGTTGCCAGCCGCGACCTTGATTGCGTCACCGAGGTTGGCGCGGCCCCAGCCGAAGTGAGGAGTCCACTGCGACTCCGGCGGAGCAGACGGACTGGCGCCGGGATCGGCCACGCCGAGTCCGGCGACGTTACTGGCCGGATCGGTGGCGGAGCCGACTACGCGCTCCGCGGTCTGCTCGAGGATCGCCCTCGTTTCGTCCGGGGTGAGATCGACGCCGTGATCGCGCGCGGCGCTGATAACCAGGCCCGCGGCGCCACCGGCCTTGCCGGTGTTCTCGGAGCCGGTCGCCCCTTCCATCGCGATCGAGCTCTTGCCGCCGAACTGGGTCGTGTTGGCCCCGCGGAAGTAGGTGCCGACCGGAAGGGTCGAGCCGAAGCAGGCACCGAGCGCCGAAAGCGGCGGTCCGCAAAGCGCCGGACGGAGATCCTCGGCGTCGGCGCCGAGGCCTTCGGTGTCAGTGGATACGCCCTGGATCAGCATCGCGTGGCCGTAGTTGGCCGGGTAGTTGTGGTTGGCCGTGTTGAGGTCGTCGCCGGAATAGGTCTGGACGACGCCGTGGTCGTACGCGTACTGCGAGGCGGCCTCGGCGAAGGCCGAGTGGTAGATCGAGCCGTTGGCGGCGATGATCACGTCGACGCCGATGTCGGTCGCGTAGAGCATGCCCATACCGATCGTGTTGCCGTCCGAGACGAAGGTGTCCCAGGTCCGGATCGGCAGGACCTGGCAGTTCGGGCAGGTGCCGATCTCCCCCGCGCCGTCGTTGCCGCGCTCGACCGCGTTCTCGGCCCGGCCGCTGCCATGGCCGGCCGCCGCGAAGTAGCTCGAGGCGTCGTAAGGGTTGTTGTCGTTGTCGAAGAAGTCCCAGCCGGCGATGTCGTCGATGTAGCCGTTGCTGTCACCGTCGGTCCCGGTGGAGAAAGTGAAGATCAGGTCCTCGGCGTCGATCTGGGCCGAGCCGTGCGGCCCCGCGGTGTGGCTGACCCGGGGGTCGTCGACATAATCGGCGACGTTGAAAGCGGCGTCGGAGTTGCAGTCGTACTGGACACAGTCGCCGCCGCCGGAATGCTTCGGCTTGGGCAGCTCCTGGCGATTCAGACGGATCTGCAGGCGCACACTCTCCTTGTCCCACTTGATGCCGGTGTCCATCACGGCGATGCCGACGTCGGGACGCCCGCGGGTCACCTTCCAGGCGCCGGCGGCGTTGAAGCCGGAGACCATCCCCTTGAGGGCGTTCGGGCCCTGCCGGTAGAGCGTGGTCGACCTGGTCTGCGCCGCCGGGAAGCCGAAGAGGTCGAACCGCTCGTCGTAGAGGTTGGTGGCGGTGCCTCCGTCTTCGTCATCGGGCTCGGCCGGGTCGTAGCCGGGGTCGTTCGGCGTGTCGGCCCGTTGGACGTTCGGTGGCAGGTTCAGCAGGTTCGGGAACTGCTGCGAAGAATCATTCGAAGCGGGCGCGTTGAAATCCCGCGCCGACGCGGCCGCGATGCCGCTGAAAGTTCCCACAAGGACGAAACACGTGGCCATCAGCCATTTCTTCAACGCGATACCCCTCACCCGTAATTCGACGACAGGACTTACCTGCTTGATTCCCACTTCGGAGTGTCCGTAAACACCCCGTACTCAAATGGTGCCGAGGTGCGACTTGCCTAGGGGAAGCTGGCCGGGGTGATGGTCGGCTTGTCAGTCGAGAACAGCCACTGGTCGAAGTAGTCGCCGAGAAGCGTGAGCTCAGCCCCGCTGAACCCGCTCTCGATCAGGGCGAGGTCGATAAAGTCCGACGTGTCCACGGTCGAGTATGCGAAGGCGGTCTGGAGCTGCTTCGCGAAATCGAAGAACTTCGTATCGCCGACGATCTGGCGGTACCCCTCGATCATCATGCCCGGCCTGGTGTAGGTCGGGAACTCCGCGAACAGGTTCGCCGGATCGTTCAGCAGCGTTCCCGGCGGGATGTCCCAATCGGACTCCTCCGCCGTTGCGTAGATGAGCGTGAACTGGGCGGCCGGCGTGGCCGGCGAGCCGTAGTACCACTCGCCCCACTGTGCCCAGCCTTCGTTGAACCAGATCTGGTTCCAGGATTTCGGGCCGACCGCGTCACCGAACCACTGGTGGACGACCTCGTGGGCCAGCACATCAAGCGGGATCGACGGGCTCGGTGAATGGATCTTGCCCTGGTTCTCGAGGTAATACCCGACACCCGTCGTCTTCGCCCCCAGCAGACCGCCCGAGTTCAGCGGATAGGGACCGAACAGCGACGAGAACTGGTTGATGATCGGCGACTGGGCGGCGAACGCAGTGGTCATCGACAGTACCTCGGCGGGATTGGCCGACAGGTCGTAGGCGTTGTAGAGCGGGATCGTGGCGTTGTTCGACGTATCAATCATCGAGCCGACTGTGTACGAGTAGCGCCCCACGGAACCCGTGGTCAGGTAGGTGGAAGTTGGCAGCGTCTCCCTCCATTTCCAGGTGGTCTTTCCGGTTCCGGCATTTGCGATCTTGGACATGAACTCGCCGGTGCCGAGCGCGGTCCAGGCGTTTGCTCCGGCTTCTGTTGGCACCTTCGTAGTGGTGTCGAAGGTCGCCTTGTCAGCGGGGATGTTGTTGTTCGGGAACCAGCTCTCGGCGCCGACCGGCTCGCTCACCGTGAAGGAACCGAAGCAGTCCGTCTGGGTCGGGGACGGATCGCCGGAACGGCAAGCCCTGACCCAGCCCTCCCTCGAGTCGTCTGGATCGGTGATGTGGTTCACGTAGCCGTCGTAATGGACGGTCACTTCGAATGAATCGCCGTCGCTGATCGGATCGGGAGGTGCAACGATCAGTTTGGTCTCGTCACGCTCGTAAAACGACGGCGTGCCGTTGACTTCGACGCTCTCGATCTCGGGACCCTGGAAGTCCAGGCTGAACTTCCAGAGGTCGTCGGTGGCCGTAGCGGTCATCGTCGAGTAAGTGCCCGGGTTGAACACATTGCTGATCGGGTTGTAGTCGAGGTGGATGTCGTAGTTGGTGGCGTCATAGCCGCCGTTGCCGATGACCGGGAACAGCGCGTCACCGGCAGAAGGTGCTCCGACCACGAACGGGGCTCCCGGGTCCTGCGGCTCGGTCGGTCCGGTCGGTCCGGTCGGTCCGGTCTTCTCGACGAGAGTGGTTCGCTTCGTCTTGCAGGACCCCTTGAAGCAGGCGACGACCAGGATGGCCCCGGGCCCGTAAGGAGCCTTCGCCGTGATCGGGACTTTGAACTGGCGCCTGGACTTCTTCTTCACCTTGAAAGTGCGCTTGCCGATGATGTACGGACCGAGCTTGCCGTTCACGGTCGAGAAGGAAACCTTGACCGGGCCCTTCACCGACCGCGACTTCCGGTTGGTCAGCCGCCCCGAGACGGTGTACCGGCTGTCGATGGTCATCTTCTTCGGCGCATGCAGCTTCGAGAGGGCGATTTTCGGAGCGGCGGCCGACGACTGCGGCAAAACCAGGACGCATCCAGCCAGGACCGCCGCCAATATGACGACGGCCTTTTTCATTTCCGGGCTTCTGACGGCGGTTCGCCGCTCTCGCCGACGATCGCCGACGGCGGCCACGGGCCGAACCAGTTGTCGCGTGCGCCGTCGAGCGTGATCACCGAACCAGAGTGGAAGGCGCCCGCGTCGCTGGCGAGGAACGCCAGCAGCCAGGCCATCTCTTCGGACTCGCCGACCCGGCCCATGGGGATCGACCGGTGGACGCCTTCGACGATCTCCTTGGGGTACTTGTTGACGAAGGTGTCGGTTGCGAACTGGCCGGCGGCGATGGCGCAGGTACGGATGCCGAACCGCGACCATTCGGTCGCCAGCGTCTTCATCATGTTCTCGACCGCCGCCCGGGCCGCTCCGGAATGGACCATGCCGGGCATGCCGCCGTGCGGGGAAAGCGTGATGCTCAAAACGGTGCCGCTTCCCTGGGGAATGAAAGCCTTGGTCGCCGCGGCGTGGGTCATCAGCCAGGTGCCGGTGATGTTCAGCTCGATCACGGTCCGGAAGCCTTTCGGCGTGATCGCCTCGGCCGGGCTGAGAAACTGGCCGCCGGCGTTGTTGACGAGGGTGTCCAGACGGCCGTGTCGCTGGATCAGGTCGTCGAAGAACCGGTCCACGTTCTCTTCCTCGCGGATGTCGAGTGCGGCGTGCTCGAACTTTCCGGGCAGCCCTTCCGCGAGGACTGCGGTCTCCTCGAGCGGTTCCGTCCGGCGGCCGCAGCCAACCACGGTCGCGCCGAGCCTGATCATCTCCAGTGCGGCCTCGCGGCCGAGGCCGGATCCAGCCCCGGAGATCACGACCACCCTGCCCTCGAGCAGGTTGTCGCGGAAAATTCGTGATCGTAAGGATTCACCCATGATTTACACCGGACCCGGTCGGCGCGGCCAGCCGCTATAGGGTCGCAGAATGTCGGTCCAGGCTGAACCCCGGCTTCTCGACACCCCGCTTCCGGGCGGGGCGCCCGGTTCCGCGGTCACGGTCGAGCCGATGATCACCGGCAGCTTCGGGTCGCCGGACATCCTGCATGCGAACGCCGGTGGCGAAGTTGGCACGCTCAAGCTGCTGCGGGCCTCCCGTGGCGACAACACCCCGTCTCCGATCCCCGCCTTTCTGATCCGCCATCCGAAGGTCGGCCCGATCCTGGTCGACACCGGTCTCCATCCGTCAATGGCCAGCGACCCGGTCCAGAACCTCGGCCGGATCGGTACCTGGTTCTACAAGCCGGAAGTGGCCCACGGTGACGATGTCTCGTCGCAGCTCCGGGCCAAGGGCGTCGATCCCGGCTCGATCCGACTGGTGATCATGACCCACCTTCACATCGACCACGCCTCGGCGATCGCCGACTTCCCCGACGCGACCTTCATCGTGACAGCCAACGAATGGGAAGCCGCCACCACCGGCGCCTTCGCTTTCTCCAAGGGCTACCGCCGCCAGCAGTTCGACTACGCCTTCGATTTCCGCACCGTCTCCTTCGATGGCAACGACGTCAATTCATACGCGAGCTTCGGCCGCACGATCGACCTATTCGGCGACGGCTCGATCCGGCTCGCCTCCACACCGGGGCACACGGCGGGCCATCAGTCGGTCATCTTGAGGCTGAAGGACAACGACATGGTGATAGCCGGCGACGCCATCTACCTCGAGAACCAGCTCGAACCGGGCTCCGACCTGCCCGGCAAGACCACCGACCGCCACAACTTCAAGCGCAGCCTTCAGGAGCTGCGGCTCTTCCACAGCCAGTACCCGAATTCCGTGATCACGCCCGGCCACGACCCGGAGTTCTACGAGAACGCTCCGGAAATATACGAGTAGCGATCAGCCGTTGCCCGATCCGGCCGCGCCGGATCCGAGCCGCTTCTGCTCCCGCAGTTCCCGCTTGACCTGACGGCCCCCCTTTTCCTTCAGTCCGTCGTACATGCGCCGGACCTGGTCGAAGACATTGCGCGAGATCTCCATCTGCTGCTCGCGGGTCGGTTCCTCGACCGGCGGGAAAGTGATCGGCTCACCGAACTGGACGGTCACCTTGGGGAAGGTGAACTTCCTCCAGGGGCGTTTCGACCGGGTCGCGTAGATCGCCACCGGCACCACCGGCACTCCGGACTCGAGCGCGATCTTGCCGATGCCGGGCCGTGGCTCGCCCAGTCCGCCGGTGCGCGAGCGCCCGCCCTCGGCGTAGACGAGTACCGAACCGCCGCGCTCGAAGATCGCGTCGACGGTCTTGAAGGCTTCGTCGTCGCGGTAACCGCGTCGAACCGGGAAGACTCCGCCGTGGCTGAAGATCGGGGTCAGGACCGGCGGGCCGAAGAGCTGGGACTTGGCCATGAACCGCATCTTCCGGCGCAGGTAGACGCCGACGAAGAAGTGGTCCATCTGGCTGAAGTGGTTTGGCGTGATCAGGACCGCGCCTTCCGCTGGAACGTTCTCGGTTCCGATGGCCCGGGTCCGGTAAAGGCCGACCGCGACCGGGCTGAGAACGGCCCGCACCAGCTCGTACACGAAGTTCGGATCCTTGGTCCGTGCCCGCTCGTGAAACTGGTCGAAGTACTCGGCTGGTCTCGGGTCCTTGTAGACCTGCGGGGGGAGTTCGGACATGGCGTAAAAGACACTATCCCCGGAATCGCTCGCGGGTTACTGCGGGTCCGCGCCGGCCCAGCCGCGGGAGCGCTCGACTGCCCGGTGCCAGTCGGACAGGAGCGAGTCCGCCTCGTCGGCGGGCATGCACGGTTCGAAGGTCTCGCTCGGCCGCCACATCGAGGCGATCTCGCCGAGGTCCCAGGTGCCGGCGCCGACTCCCGCAAGATAGGCGGCGCCCAGTGCAGTCGTCTCCGGGATCTCCGGGATGACGACCGGAGCGCCGAGCAGGTCGGCCTGGAACTGCATCAGCCAGCGGTTCGAGACGGCCCCGCCGTCGGCCTTCAGCACTTCAAGCCGCTGTCCCGAGCATTCCTCCTGGGCGCGAACGGCATCGACCGTCTGGTACGCGATCGCTTCGAGCGCGGCCCGGGCGAGGTGGGCCCGGCCGGTCCCGCGGGTCAGGCCGACGATCGTCCCCCGGGCGTACGGATCCCAGTAAGGGGAGCCGAGCCCGGTCAGGGCCGGCACGAAGTACACGCCGTCGTTGCTTTCGAGCGACCCGGCCAGCGCCTCGGTCTCGTCGGCGCGATCGATCACTCCGAGGCCGTCGCGCAGCCACTGGACCGCGGCCCCGGTCACGAAGATCGAGGCTTCCAGCGCGTAGGTGACCCGCTCACCGATGCCCCAGGCGATCGTGCCGAGAAGCCCCGGTCCCGGCGCCGGTGTCTCGTCACCCGAGTTGAGCAGAACGAAGCTGCCGGTTCCGTAAGTGTTCTTGCCCATGCCGGGCTGGTGGCAGGCCTGGCCGAAAAGTGCCGACTGCTGGTCGCCGGCGATCCCGGTCACTGGCACTTCACCGCCGAACTCGGTGGTCGTCCCGAAGGTTCCCGCCGATGGCCGCGCCTCGGGCAGGGTCGCCGGATCCACGCCGAAGAGATCGCAGAGCTCCGGATCCCACTGCCGCCTGGCGATGTCGAAGAGCATCGTGCGCGAGGCGTTCGAGAAGTCGGTGGCGTGCTCACCGCAGAGCTTGTGGACCAGCCAGGAGTCAACGGTGCCGAAGCAGGCTTGGGTAGCGCCTTCGACGTTCTGGAGCAGCCACTCGATCTTGGTTGCCGAGAAGTACGGGTCGAGCACAAGCCCGGTCCGGGCCCGGATCATGGGCTCGTGACCGGCTTCCCGGAGCTCGTCACAGCGCGCCGCGCCGCGCCGGTCCTGCCAGACCAGGGCGTGATGGATCGGCTTGCCGGTCTTTCGGTCCCAGCCGACCACGGTCTCGCGCTGGTTGGCGATCCCGATCGCATCCAGTTGACGGCCGTCGATTCCGGCGCCGGCCAACGCCCGCATCGCCACGGTGCGGGTGACCTCCCAGATCTCCTCGGCATCGTGCTCGACCCAGCCGGGCTTCGGGAAGTGCTGGCCGAACTCGGCGTAGCCGCGCCCGGCGATGTGCCCGTCGCCGTCGAAGACGAGGCAGGTGGAGCCGGTGGTCCCCTGGTCGATCGCGAGGATCATGAGGTCAGCATCTCACCTGCGGGCCACGTAGACCCGGGCGAAGTCGACCAGCTGGCGGAAGCGGTGGATGAAGCCGCCGAGCGTCTTGCCGGTGGCGCGGTGGGCAAGCTGGAGCTCGTATTCCCCTATTCGGAAGCCGGCCCGCACGGCGTCGATCGTCATGCCGGTCTCCATGCCGAATGCCGGCGCGAACGGCAGAACCGCCCGAAGCACGTCGAGCTTCATCGCCCGCTGGCCGGAGATCGGGGCGTCGGCAACGAAGCCGCAACGCTTCTCGATGACCCAGCGGGAGAAGCCGAGGGCGATGCCGAATCCGCCGCCGAGCCGCCGGGCGAAGGCGGCGACGGCGAGGTCGCATTCCCCGTCGTCGACTGCGTGGACAAGGCGCTCCAGCTGGCCCGCCGAGACTGCGAGGTCGGCGTCGCAGAGCAGCACCGTCTCCGGAAGGTCCGGGGCCGACAGCATCGCCTCGGCACAAGCGGTCATGTTGCCACCCTTGCCGTGGGCCTTGCTCCGCCGGATCACGCGGGCGCCGGCAGCCAGCGCGAGGTCATTGGTGCCGTCGTCGGAAGCATCGTCGGCCACCCAGAGGGCCGCGCCTGGAAAAGTCTCCTTCAGCGACTCGATAGAAGCCGCAATCGAGTCAGCCTCGTTCCGCGCCGCGATCAGTACGGCCAACGTCCCGCCGTCGTCTTCAGAACCTTCGCTGTCCTCATCAGCAACCATCACAAAGCTGACCCTACCGTCGAAATCAGAGCAGGGAAGGTCAACGGGGTCACCCTCACCTCTTTGGCCGCGGTTTCCTATCCATGACAACGAAAACCGCGGCCAGAATCCTCGAATCCACTCCGAGCAACACTTTGGCAACGGTTTCCTATCCAGAGCACGGGAAATCCCTGCCAGGGCGTTGGGCGGGGCAGAGGTCGGGTACTCCCGCGTGGAGCGAACTAGGCGTTGCGAAGGGGAGACAGCACCTCGCTGAGAACGAAGCCGGGCTGCTCAACCAGATGCCGATGGGTGACCCGGCGGACATCGTACCCCGCATTCTTGAGGATTACATCTCGACTTCGATCACTGTCAAACGTCTTGAGGTCCGCATGAAATCCGCGACTGTCAAGTTCGATGACCAAACGTTTGCCGGGCCAGAAGCAATCGACTTGGAATCCTTCGAGCCACACATTGACGAGAGGAGCTGGAACAGAGTGGAGATGACAGAAGCTTAGGAATCGGCGCTCAAGTCTCGATTTCGTTTCGCCGTTCCTCGGGTCCCAGGCCTCGAGAATTCGTTTGAGTTCGCGCGTTCCCTTCCACCCTGGTCCCCTCTCCGAAGCTTCCTCCAGTTGCTTCCAGTCCAGGATCTCCAGCCTGTCTGCTTCGCTGACCAGTGACTCGACTTCGGCTGGTGAGGAGCGAGCCGAGAGATTGAGGATCGTTCGGGCAACGGTGGTGACGGGAAATCCATCGTGGACCGTCAAGTCCCCAGGAGGCAAGCAACGACTCCGGTGCACCGTCAGCAGCTTCGCGTTCAATCGCGGTGGACTTCCGGTCAGCCGGTCCCGGTTATACCGGCGCAAAATCTCTGTCCGGTTGCGCGGCGCGATCAACCCCCAGCAAGCCGCCGCGCTCGTGTGGGAGAGAACCGTGCCCGGCCCACCCGACAACAGGGCTGCCCACCACCATCCACGATGGCTGATCACATCGTGTCCCAGCCCATAGACCCCCGTGAACACCGGAATCAACTTCGAATCCCGAACCCGTTGATCGATGAGCGTGCCCGAGATTCCCGCGATCACCAGCTGCTGACGGGAAACAACACCGTGCTGAGCCTTCGCAAGCCGCAGCATCGTTTCGGTCTCATTCAAGGGACTTGACCCCGATGGGCTGCCGAAGGTTCGTTGGACCGGGAGGCTTCATGTCCCAACATTCCCGAGGACTTGCTCAAGCATGGCTGGCAATTGCTGACGAAAGGTCAACGTGATCTGGAAGCAGAAACCACGGCGTCCGCAACCGAAGCCCCCTGGCCGCGGTTTCCTATCAATGAGAACGGAAACCGCGGCCAGACATTGATGGCTCGACCCGCCACATGCTCTGGCAACGGTTTCCTATCGATAGCCCTTGAAACCGCGGCCAAAGGAGTCCGGGCCATTGCCAGACGCGGTGGCTTTGGTTGGGCTAAGGTTGCGGCTCTATGGCGAACATCGAAGCCCACATCACAGGAAACGTCTGGAAAATCACCTGCGCCGTCGGGGACACGATCGAGGATGGCGACGAAGTCGTGATCCTGGAATCGATGAAGATGGAGATTCCGGTCGAATCCGAGGATGACGGTGTCGTCAAGGAGATCAAGTGCGAAGAGGGTCAGTCGGTCACCGAAGGTGACGTCCTCATCGTGCTTGAGTAGCCAGGACCATGAGCGGTGCTGAGGTAGAGCCGGAAGTGAACCCGGACCTTGCCTCGATCGGGTCCGGCAGCGACAAGCTCCTGCTCGACTTCCCGGCCGAGGCGGTCGCCCGGCTGACGATCTCCAACCCGGCCAAGAGGAACGCACTCGACCACGAGATCCTCGACGCGATCACCGGTGTGCTGCCGCAGCTCGACCGGGGCATCGAGATCCGCTGCCTGATCATCACCGGCGTCGACCCGATGTTCTCTGCCGGGTATGACATCGGCTCGATCCCCGCCGAGAGCTTCGAGAAGGACGCGGAGTCGCTGGTCGCTCACCCCTTCACCGCCGCCCTTGACGCGATCGAAAACTTCCCCTGGCCGACCGTCGCGGCGCTCAACGGTCACTGCCTCGGCGGTGCCCTTGAGATGGCCGTGACCTGCGACCTCCGGGTCGCCGCCCCCCAAGCCAAAATTGGTATGCCGCCGGCCAAGCTCGGGCTGATCTACGGTCACACCGGCCTGATCCGCTTTGTCCGCACGATCGGCCTCCCCCGCACCCGCGAGCTCTTCTTCACCGGCCGGAACCTGCCAGCCGAGCGGGCCGCAGAGATCAACCTGGTCAACGAAGTGATCGAAGGCGACTTCGAGGCCGAGTCGATCGCCTACGCGGCCGCCATCGCCAACAACGCCCCGCTCTCGATGAAAGGCAACAAGCAGGCGATCGGCACGATCGTCGAGAACCCGGTCCTCTCCGAAGACCAGATCAGTGAGCTGGTCGCCCTCCGTGAGTCCTGTTTCACCTCCGAGGACTTCCTCGAAGGAATCACCGCGTTCGGCGAAAAGCGCAAGCCGCGCTGGACTGGCCGCTGACGCTCAGCCGGGGAAGCCGGCGCGCAGCGTGAGTATCCGCTGGACCGAAGCTTCGAATTCCGAGCGCTTCAGGCCATCGTTGTGGAGCCGCTCCGCCAGGGCGTCTTCCGCCTTGGCCGCCTCTTTCGCGTGGGTGAAGAGGAAGAGGTCCATGCCCGATCTCGCTCCGGCGATCGCGACCCGCTTGGACCCGCCGAAAGCCTTTCCGGCGACAGTCTCGAGCGCATCGGTGACGGTAACGCCTTCGAAGCCGAGCCGGTCGCGCAGCTCTCCGGTGACGATCTTCTTCTCGAAGGCGGCCGGCCGGTCGCCGAAAGCCGTGTAGATCGCGGTGCCGACCATCACCAGCTGGCCGTCGGCACGCACAAACGGCCGGTACGGCGCTTCGTCGACCTTGCGCAGCGCGCGCTTTGAAAGCCTGACTTTCTGAGCGGCGTCATCGGTGTTGAGGGTCACCGATCCCAGCCCCGGGAAGTGCTTGGCGGTGGCGGCGACGCCTTTGGCCTGGAGTCCCCGGGCGAACGGGATCGCCGTCGCCGAGACTCGCTTGGCGGTGCTGCCGAAGCCGCGGTCGGTGTCGGCGATCTCGCCGCCGGGCCGGGCCACGTCGAGCACCGGCGCCAGGTTGATGTTGATGCCGGCGTTCTTCAGGTTCTTTCCGGTGCGCTTGCCCTGGGTCCGGGAGAAGCTCGGGCCGCGCCGGCCCATCGCCTCGGCCGACGCCGTAGGAGCCCCGGACAGGCGCTTCACCAGCCCGCCCTCCTGGTCGATCATGATCGGCAGCGGGTACTTGCGGAGACCGGATGGGCGCCTGATCTTCTGGAGCTGGCGGGTCAGCGAGCGGGCCGCGGCGCGCGAGGGCACGTTGTCGGCGAAGAGCACCACCCCGCCGAGCCGTCCGCCCCTGATCCCGCGCTTGATGACCCGCGGGACCGAAGTGCCATGGAAGGTCGCGATGACGCGCTGCCCGGCCAGCTCGTGATCGCTCAGCCTGTCGACCAGAAAGGCGACCTGCGCGTCCGGGTCGCTCTGATCGGCATTCGAGGCCGACCCGACCATCAGCCCCGCGAACATGGAGATGACCACGAGTACGCAGCCGCCCGCGAGCGCCTTGATCCGGTTGGCCCGGACCCGCGTTCCTTTACTGCCGAGACTGAGATTCAAGCGGGGCATGTCCAGCGATCATAAGGTCCGGCGGGCCTCATCCGGCCTCGATCACGTCCAGGGTCGAATCACCCGTCTCGACCCGCATTCCCGCACGGCTGACGAGGTCCGCGACTCCGTCCACATCGGCGGGCAGACTCGCCGCTTCGAGGACCACCCTGGCGACATCACCACGGATCGACTTCGCCATGTGCGAGATCGCCTTGCGTTGCCCTCCAGTCTCCGTGAAGCCACGCACGGCAACCAGCCGGGCGTGACGCGGCCGCCAGAGCGAGCTGTACGAACCCGAGCGCATGTCGAGCACGATCTCGCCCGGCTCGTCGAAGCCGCTGCCGGCCATGGCCTTCGCCAGCGGTTCCCGCCAGAGCGCGCCGAGGCCACCCACCCGTGCGAGTTTCGGCTTCATCGAGAGCCGGTAATACGGAATCAGGTCGGCGGGCCGGGTCATGCCCCAGAGCGCACTGCTGATCAGCAGGTGCCGGTCGGCCCGCTGCGATGCGCGCTTGCCCAGGCCGGCCAGCCCGAGCCGCTCGTAGAGCACCCCGGAATAGACCTCGCGGGCGGGTGCCGTCGGCGCCGAACGGATCTTCGCGTTGAGGGCGATGTCGCCGGCCAGCCCCGGCGATATGTCCATCACCTGAATCGCCTTCCTGACCGGCCGGTCGCCGAGCTTCTCGAGCGCCCGGACCAGGCGCTCGCGTGGGCGGTCGAGACCCGGCGAGAACGCCAGGCCGCCCAGGTCCAGCGGCGGGCCATCCACTGGCTCGTGCTTGCCCTCCGAGGGCGGCAACAGGATCAGCACGGCCTGCGTGCCCCCGCCCACCGGTGAACTGGCGATGAAAGTGCGCGATTATCCACGACTTTCATTGCCACTTCAGCGTTTGGCTACGTTGCCGGACCGGCCCGGTTGCCCGGGCCGGTCGAGATTCAGGTCGAACCGGAATCAGTCCGCGCTGTGGGGCGCGGCCGGATCGAGTCCGCCGGTCGGTCCGAGGTCGACGCCGTTGCCGCCACCGGGCAACTCCCGACTGAACGGATCGGCTGAACGGAAGGCGTTGCCGAAGACGTAGATCGGCATGCCGATCTTGGTCATGTTGTAGATCCGCGGCTGGTCGGCGATGAAGGTGCGCAGGCAGCCGTGGCTGGCCGGGTAGTCCGGGACGTCGGCGTAACCATGGGTCGCATAACCACGGATGAAGTAAGACGAGTAGTACATGCCGTGCGAGTTGTAGCCGGCGTCCTTCATGTAGAAGCTGAAGGTGCCGAGAATCGTCGGCGTAGAGGACTTGCCGCTGGCGATCGGGAAGATGGCCGTCGGCTTGCCCTTCTTGGCGAAGACCAAAACCTGCTTCGAGAGTGGCGCCTCGACGTGGATGCCGTGGTTGCCGAGCCCGGGACGGCGCACGTGGTACCCGCCCTTCCTGTTGAAGATGCGCTTGACGATGCCCTTCGAGGCACGGGAGTTCCTGGCGTAGTCGTTCAGCTTGCGGTAGGCAAGCACGGCCCGGTCCATCTGGCCGTCGAAGCACTTGCCCTGCGACGGCACCAGGTGGAGCCGGTTCAAGGCCTTGCGGAAGCCTTTGACAATCCGGCCACAGAAACCCTGTCCAATGGCGACATATCGCACGCCCCAGGACTTGCGCTCGGTCGAATCACGACCGACCGGGTCGTTGCCGCGCTTGCCGAAGTACTTGGCCTGGACGGCATACTTGCCGCCCTTTTTGGTGATCAGACTGGTGCGGAAGGTGCCGTAGTTGCCCTTGCCGCGCTTCAGCTTGACGCTGCGCGAGTGGTACTTGTGGCCGTTGTGGAAGAAATAGACCCGGACCCGCTGGTTGGCCCGGAACGGACGCACGTTGCCGCCGACCGCGACCTTGTCCATGATCTTGGCTTTGCCGTGCTTCAGGCCGAAAGGCTTGATGGCCACCTTGGACTTGGCGACCGGCGGGGTGGCCGACGAGGCCGCCGTGGCAGTCGCAGTGCCGGCAGTGAGGGCGACGATGCCGGTCAGAACGGCGATGCCGGAAATCAGCTTGCGGCTGAACCGGTGGGACGAGTCGAAGGTGGTGAGGGGACGCACGAATATCTCCTTGAATGATTGGCCCGGGGACGAGGGCGGCGACAAAGAATAGCCGGAACGGTCAGCGGTCACTCCGGCACGACGGGTTATGCGACGGATGCTGCCGCTTCGGGAACGCGGTCCGGTTCCTGGCGCGCGGCCGCGGGTTCGGCATCGATCGAAGCCACCGGTTCGGTGTCGACCGAAGCCCCATGGCCCCGGATCAGCACCAGAGCTACGAATACGCCGATTACCGCGAGCCCGACTGACAGCACCATGGCGTGGCTCAGGCCGTAGACGAAGGCTTCGTGGCCGGCCACGGTCAGCTTTGCCGCCTGGGCCTGGGACATCCCGTCGAGGTGTGGCGCGCCCCCGGTCAGCTGATGGGCGAAATCCGCCCGTTCGGAGGCGGTCAGTCCCGTCTGACCGGAAAGCGACTGGTCCAGCGTGACCTGGGCCTGGTTCTGGAAGAACGCCCCGAGGGCGGCCACGCCGAAGGTGCCGCCGATCATTCGGAACATCGACAGGACGCCGGATGCCACCCCGGCCTTGGTCGTGGCCACTGCGTTCATCGCCGCGGTTGACATCGGCGACATGGTCAGGCCGATGCCGAAGCCGAGGATCATGAAGCTGAGCCACAGGCCGGAGAAGGTCGTGCCGACTTCAACTCCGGAAAACATGTAGAGCGAGAGGGCGACCGCCGACATGCCGACGACGATCGGCCAGCGCGGCCCGATCCGGTCGGAGAGGCGACCGGCCAAGGGTGCGGTGATCATGATCACCAGCGTTGTCGGCAGGAACCTCACCCCGGCCTGGAGCGCCGAGTAGCCGAGGATGTTCTGCATGTAGAGCGCGAGGAAGAAGAACATCGCGAGCATCGCGAACGAAACGATGAAGCCGACCGTGTTGGCGCCCAGGAAGGTGCGCGAGCGGAAGAAGCTGAAGTCCACCATCGGCACCTTGCTCACTCGCCGCTCGACGAGCACGAACCCCGGGAGCGCCACGAGCGCGACGGCCAGGAGCGCCACGATCCGGGCCGAGCCCCAGCCCCAGGCGTTGCCCTCCACGAGCGCGAGCACGAGCGTGGTGAGGCCTGTGGAGAGGGTGGCGATGCCGGGCACGTCGATCGTGCGCGACACGGTCTCGTCGCGCGACTCG
>JAENWT010000022.1 GCA_016650125.1 Thermoleophilia bacterium | reverse complement strand
TTTTGGAGTACCCCTCCGGCGAACCATCAGCCCTTGACCTTGTGGATTGCCACCAGCCATCACACGTGTTTTGAATAACTGCATCAAAGTTGGTATTTCCGTAATCAGTCTGCGTTCGGGAAACGTTCGTAAAACCAACTTGGATGTCTCGACGAGCTGACCATGTCTTTACCGGGCTACCCCGGTATGGCCTAAACGGCGAAACGGAAGTCCATGGAGCTGCGGTGCTCCTTTGTCGACTTCCTAAGAGTTAAAGCGGTCCAGATCGTGTCGGCGCTGGTCTTTTTTGGCTTCGAGACGTCCCTGAATCAGCGACAGCACCGTGACCAGGATCGCGAAGAAGGCGATCGTGCCGAAGCAGAAGAACGTGATCAACAGGTCGTCTGCGCGGCCGGCGAGGCCGACGCCGTCAGCGGCCATGGCCGCGGGGGCCAGAACCAGCACACTCAGCGTGGTGAGAATTGCGACAAGGGGCGCGGTTGCTCGGCGGGAAACTTTCACGACCGGAAATCTACCGCAACCAGCGGCATCGCAGGTGCGGTGTTGTGAACGACTTGTGAAGATTTGTGGCCCCAAGTGGGTTCGACCCCTGCAGTCCCTACACTTAAGGGGAAATGAACTATGGACGCGAATCGCTGCGGGTTGCTGTTATCGACAACGACTCCGGCTTCATCAAGGTCCTGACCAACCGCATGGATTCCGCGGGCTGGCAGCACCGGGTACTTGCTTCGGCGGTACCGCCCCAGGAACTCATTGCCATGAAGGTGAACGCGGTCGTCGTCGACCTCGGAGTGATGGGGGATGACGGCTGGGCATACCTCGAGCGCATAACTGGACTCCTGCCCGATCTCGGGGTGCTGGTCTGTGCCAGCGGAGCCACTGTTTCCCAGCGGGTCCGTGGCCTGCGCATCGGTGCCGATGACTGGATCACCAAGCCCTGTCACCCGGAAGAAGTGATCGCCCGGATCGAGTCGGTCGCCAGGCGACGCCGGCGTCTCCAGCCCTCGAACGAGACCGGACCAGTGGTGGTTGGCGAGATCGAGGTCCGTGCCGACCAGTTCCAGGCGTTCGTCGCCGGTCAGAGCCTCGATCTCACCCGGCGTGAATTCGAGCTGCTCCAACTGCTCGCCGATAGCGAAGGAAACGTGCTCGAACGCGAAACGATCTATCAACGGGTGTGGGGATACACGATGGCTCACGGCGACCGCTCGGTCGACGTCTTCATCCGCAAGCTCCGGCACAAGCTGGAGAAGCGCTCACCGGGCTTCGCTTACATCCACACGCACTTCGGCGTCGGTTACAGGTTCGCGGCCGAATCGTCGATACCGGCCGCTACGGCGGCTGCAGAAGAAGGCTCCGACCGAGTCGCATCCCCGAGCGCAGACGCGCTCACCGCACCGGTCTAGAGCATTTCTTTGTAGTTCGAGCGCCCACCCTCTCCGGGCGTTCACATTTTTTCGTTGGTCACAGACTTGTCACAACTCGAAAACGCCTGAGTGACAATTCGGCTCGATCCCGGTGAAAGTGTCGATTACCATGAACGACAGAATGCGTGTCTCCTACCAGGATGAACTCGACCGACTCGAAAGCCATGCTTTGGGCGGTTTCGAGCTGGTCCTGAGATCCCTGGACCGGACGATCGAGACCGTTGAACGTAGGGATATGGAACTTGCCAGGCTCGTGATCGCCGACGATGACCTGATCGACACCAGATACCTCGAAGTCCACCAGGGTCTGATCGCGCTCCTGGCGACCCAGTCACCGGTCGCCACCGATCTTCGACTCATATCGGCGCTTCTCCACGTGATCAAGGGCGTCGAACGCATGGGCGACCAGTGCGTGAACATCTGCAAGCTCGCCCCGCTGGCGGATTCGATTCTGCCGGCAAGCGAAGAGCTGCTGACGAGGTTCTCGAGGATGGGTCGCCAGGCCCACACCCAGGTCAGGCAAGCCCAGCGCGCTTTTGCCGAGCGTGACGAGGCGATGGCTCAGGACCTGGTCAAGCAGGACGACCTCATCGACCGCCTGAACCGGGAATGCTTTTCCATCGCACTTGAGATCGGTCACGATCAGGACCAGCGGGAATGGGCGATGACCATGCTTCTGTCGGCTCGGGCACTCGAACGGATCGGCGACAACGCGGTCGACGTCGGCGAACAGGTCGCGTTCATCGTCACCGGGCTGTTCCGCGAGTTCGAAGACGCTTCGCACCCGGTCTGACGGGATCCGCCCCGCGTTCACGCCCTTCACGGGCATTTTCACGCCTTTCACAAGGGAATAACACCGGAGCTGGTATTTCCCGGTTTTCTTCCATAGGTCGCCGCGAATCGATCGGCGTCGAATCGGACTACGGAAAGGCAGCAAGATGGCATCTCCTAAGCAGGGAGACTCGGTGCTACGAGCCGGGCCCCTCGAGGTCCGATTCGAGGAACGGACCGTCCTGGCGGACGATCGTCCGCTGATGCTGACTGTCCGCGAGTTTCAGATCCTTACTGCGCTGGTCGCCAGAGCGGAGCGGATCGTCAGCCGGGAAGACCTTTACAGCGCCGTCTGGCAGCAGGAGATGAGGGATCACGACCGATCGGTCGACGTATACGTGTCCAAGGTCAGGACCAAACTCGAGGTCGCCTTGCCTCACTGGAGCTACATCCAGACCCACATCGGGTTCGGTTACTGCTTCTCACCCCGTCCTTCGACCGACTGAATGCATTCTGTGTCTTTTCGTCACTTTCACACGGCGGTAACACCACGGACCGTTCGGGGGTGTTCACTGCCGAACTGTGGTCACGAATTATCGGCCGCACCAAACCGAACTAGCCGCAACAAACCGAACTAATGGAGGAAACTAGTGAGAATCAAGAACTTGCTGCTCGTGCTCCCGCTTACAGCAGCGCTCGCCTTTGGCGTCGCAGCCTGCGGCAGTGACAGCAGCGACAGTGGGAGCTCAGGCAGCAGCTCTGACCTTTCGGGTCAGCTGGCCGGCGCTGGATCCAGCGCCCAGGAAGCCGCGATGCAGGCCTGGATCGCGACCTTCCAGGAGACCAATCCCGACATCACTCTCTCGTACGATCCAGTTGGTTCGGGAGGCGGGCGTGAGCAGTTCATCGCCGGCGCCGTTCCTTTCGGAGGCACGGACTCCGCCATGGATGAAACCGAGCTCCCGCAGGCGCAGAAGCAGTGCGGTGGCGTAAACAACTACATCGAGATCCCGGCCTACATCTCGCCGATCGCCGCCGCGTACAACGTTGAGGGTGTTGATGACCTCAACCTCTCAGCCTCCACGCTCGGCAAGATCTTCAACGGCAAGATCACCAACTGGAATGACGCTGCTATTGCCGCCGAGAACCCTGATGCGACCCTGCCGGACCTGGACATCACTACGGTCCACCGCTCGGACGAATCGGGAACGACCGAGAACTTCACCGGTTACATGGCAGCAGCAGCGCCGAAGGACTGGCCCTACGAGGCCGATGGCAACTGGCCGATCAAGGGTGGCGAAGCAGCCTCCGGAACATCGGGCGTCATCAGCGCGATCAAGGCCGGATCAGGCACGATCGGTTACGCCGATCTCAGCCAGATCGGTGATCTGGGCGCAGCCAACATCAAGGTCGGCAGCGAGTACGTCACGCCTTCGGCTGAGGCCGCAGCGAAAATCATCGATATCTCCAAGGAAGTTCCGGGAGAAGGCAAGTACGTGTTCGCCTTCGACCTGAACCGCACCACCACGGACTCGACCATTTACCCGGTCTCCCTGGTGTCCTACGAGATGGCCTGCACGCACTACGACAAGGCCAGCGACGGTGAAGCCGTCAAGGCCTTCTACGAGTTCATTGCGAGCCCGGAAGGTCAGAAGGTCGCAGCTGAGAACGCAGGTTCGGCTCCGATCTCGAGCAAGCTGTACAACCAGATCAAGCCCGCGATTGCGGCAATCGGCTCCAACTAGCCGAGACGCAGCACGCACCGTCGGCTTCACGGCGGTTATGGCACAGCGACCCGGATGGTCCCAGCGTGGGACCATCCGGGTCGGCTATTTCAAAGTTTCTGATTCATGAAGTTTTCGAAAAGGTGAGATGAACCAAGCCAGTAATCCCACAGAAGCGTCAGGCGGGCAACAAGCTCCCAAGGGCGGCATCGGAGATCGTGTCTTCTCCGGTCTCGCGATCGGCGCCGGAGTCGTGATCCTGACCCTCCTGGCAGGGGTGGCGATGTTCCTTCTGATCGAGGCCTGGCCCGCGATCACAGCCGACCCCGCGGACATACCCGGCGGGGACGGCCTTGTCTCTTACATCGCCCCGCTGGCTTTCGGCACTGTCCTGGCCGCGACCCTGGCGATCATCATCGCCGTTCCGATGGCCGTGGCCGTCGCCCTCTTCATCAGCCACCTGGCTCCGCGCCGGATGGCTGACACGCTCAGTTACATCGTCGACCTTCTGGCGGCGATCCCCAGCATCGTCTACGGACTCTGGGGTATCGCAGTGCTCGGCCCGGCGCTGGTGCCGCTCATGGAGTGGCTCGAAGACCACCTCGGTTTCATCCCCCTGTTTTCCGGTCCGGCTTCCACTACCGGCAGGACGATGCTTGTCGCCGGAATCGTGCTGGCCGTGATGATCCTGCCGATCATCAGCGCCGTGGCCCGGGAGGTCTTCACCCAGACTCCGCGCGGTCTCCAGGAAAGCGCGCTCGCCCTCGGCGCCACCCGCTGGGAGATGATCCGCATGGTCGTCCTTCCTTTCGGTAAGTCGGCGGTCATCGCCGGCTCGATGCTCGGACTCGGTCGCGCGCTCGGCGAGACGATGGCCGTCACGATCATCCTCTCGGTCTCCGGCGGAGTCACGTTCAACCTGATCAGCTCGTCGAATCCTTCGACGATCGCTGCGAACATCGCCCTCGACTTCCCCGAGTCGTCGGGTATCGACATCAACGCCCTGATCACAACCGGCCTGGTCCTCTTCGCGATCACGCTGGTCGTCAACGTGATCGCGAGAGCGGTAATCGGAAGGCAGGCATCGAATGGCTAGCAACAAGCTCGCTCCGGCGACCGATCCGATGACCCCCAGCAGGATCGCTTCACCATCTTCCGGCAGGCTGCCCGGCTGGGCGCCATGGGCCGCGATCCTCGGGACGGCGATCGCCCTGGCGCTGATCCTCGCTGTGATCGGTTTCAACGTCGCGCTGCTGCTGGTCGGCACGGCAGTGTTCTCGACAGTCGCGATCTACCTCTGGGCCCGGGCGGTCGAGGGTCATCGCCAGGGACTGGACCGCGCGATCACGATGGGTATCTCATCGCTGTTCGGGCTGGCCATGGTTCCCCTGATCTCGCTGCTCTACACCGTGATTTCGAAGGGCATCAACCGCATGGACGTGGAATTCTTCACGACCTCGATGCGCGGGGTGATCAATGACGGTGGTGGCGTCCTTCACGCCATGATCGGCACCTTCATCATCACGGGCCTCGCCACCCTGGCTTCGGTCCCGATCGGCATCATGGCCGCGGTCTACCTTCACGAATACGGCAAGGGCAAGCTGAAAAAGACCCTGACCTTCTTCGTCGACGTCATGACCGGCATCCCCTCGATCGTTGCCGGCCTGTTCTCCTTCGCTCTGTTTGCGATCTTTTTCGGCCCCGGCATCCGCATGGGAGTGATGGGGTCGGTCGCGCTCAGCGTCCTGATGATCCCGATCGTCGTGCGCTCGACCGAAGAAATGCTCAGGGTCGTCCCCAATGGTCTCCGCGAGGCCTCGTTTGCCCTCGGCGTCCCGAAGTGGAGGACGGTCACCTTCGTGGTGCTGCCGACGGCGATGGCCGGAATCGTCACCGGAGTCATGCTCGCGGTCGCCAGGATCATCGGAGAGACCGCCCCCTTGCTGATTACGACCGGCGCTTTCTCGTCGATCAACCTGAACCCGTTTTCAGGACGTATGGACAACCTGCCGGTTTTCGCGTACAACCAGTACAAGAACCCGGGAGTTCCGCCGGAACCGTTCATCGATCGTGCCTGGGCCGCTGCCCTCGTACTGATCCTGATCGTGATGGTGCTCTTCCTCGTGGCCCGATTCATTTCGCGCCGATACGGAACGGAGCTTCGATGAACGAAAAACTTAAAACCAAGGAGCAGGGCATGACAGCAGCCGTCGCGGATCCGATCTCGCCGAAGTCGGGCGTAGGGAAGAGGATCGATGTAAAAGACCTCAACATCTACTACGGGTCTTTTCTCGCGGTCAAGGACGTCAACATGAGGATCCAGCCGAACAAGGTCACGGCCCTGATCGGCTCGTCGGGGTGTGGTAAATCGACCTTCCTCCGTTCGCTGAACCGCATGCATGAGCTGGTCACCGGAGCGCGGGTCGAAGGTTCGGTGACACTCGACGGCAACGACATCTACGCGCCCTCGATGGATCCAGTCGTCGTCCGGCGGCAGATCGGGATGGTCTTTCAGAACCCGAACCCGTTCCCGACGATGTCGATTTACGACAACACGGCAGCCGGCCTGAAGCTCAACAGCAAGCGGATGAAGAAGACCCAGATGGACGCGATCGTCGAGAAAGCGCTGCGCGGAGCCCATCTCTGGGACGAGGTCAAGGATCGTCTCGACAAGCCCGGTTCGGGCCTTTCCGGCGGCCAGCAGCAGAGGCTCTGCATCGCGCGGGCGACGGCCGTCGAGCCGGAAGTCCTGTTGATGGACGAGCCCTGTTCGGCACTCGACCCGATCGCGACCCTTGCGATCGAGGACCTGATCGACGAGCTCAAGCAAAAGTTCACGATCGTGATCGTCACTCACAACATGCAGCAGGCGGCACGGGCCAGCGACATAACCGGCTTCTTCAACATTGAAAAGAGCGGGGATCCCGGCGAACTCGTCGAGCTCGACGACACCGAGAAAATCTTCTCGAACCCGGTCCACAAGGAAACCGAGGACTACGTGAGTGGGCGATTCGGTTGATCGCCCACCCGAATACATCGAATCAAGCCGTCCCGGGTGGAATGACCCGCGACACCAGAAAGGCGGGATAGCCACATGGGAGAACTACCATCAAGCGGGCGAATGAGGGTTCACTATCAGGAGGAGCTCACGCGACTCGAGACTCAGGCCCTGGGCGGTTTCGATCTCGTCAACCGGTCACTGGACCGCACCATGGAGGCGGTCGAGCACCAGGACCTCGAGCTCGCCCAGATCGTCATCGGTGACGACGACCAGATCGACGGGCGTTACCTCGAAGTCCATCAGGGCCTGATCACCCTGCTGGCGACACAGTCACCGGTCGCTACCGACCTGAGGCTGATCTCGGCTCTGCTCCACGTGATCAAGAACATCGAGCGCATGGGTGACCAGTGCGTCAACATCTGCAAGCTCCTGCCGCTCGTCGGGACCGAGCCCCCGAGCAACGAAGAAATGGTCAACCGGATCCTGTCGATGGGCAAGAACGTCCGGGCCCAGATCCTCCAGGCCAAGCGTGCCTTCGCTGACCGGGACGAGCGCATGGCCCTCGACCTGGTCGTTCAGGACGACATCGTCGACCGGCTCAACAAGGAGTGCTTTGCCCTCGCGATCGAGATCGGTGACGACGTCGACCGGCGAGAGTGGGCGATGACCATGCTGCTGGCCGCCCGGGCACTCGAGCGCATGGGCGACAACACGGTCGATGTCGGCGAGCAGGTCGCGTTCATCGTCACCGGACTCTTCCGCGAGTTCGAAGACGCCTCCCATCCTGTTTGACCAAGACCCGGCCTGATGGTCCGGCTCCTCCACAGGGGGATGAGCCGGCCTGCGGCTCGGGCCCGACGGCAAGTCGGGACAAAGACCGCATCCGGCTCTTCTGCGAAGATCGCAGATGGAAACCAGATGCTCTGCGCCGCCATTGACATAGGTTCAAACACGACCCGGATTCTCGTGGCCGAGCCCCAGGACGGGCAGATCGCCAAGGTCATGGAGCAGCGGGCCTATACGCGGATCGGCAAGGCCCGGGACCAGAAGGGCCGCATTTCCAAGGAAAAGATCGAAGAAGTGGCCGAAGTGGTCGACACCCAGGTACGCCTGGCCCGCGAGGTCGGGGCGGAATCGTTCCGGGCCGTTGCGACCGCGGCGATCCGCGATTCCAAGAACGGCGACGCGATGGTCAAGGCGATCGAGGACAAAGCCGGCATTCCGGTCGAGATCATCAGTGAGCGCGAGGAGGGACGGCTCGCCTTCCTCGGTGCGACCAAGGCCCTGGGTCATCCGGCCGAAGGCAGCGTCGCTGTGGTCGACGTCGGCGGAGGATCCACCGAGATCATCCTGGGATCGATGTCGGAAGGTGCGACGGAAGTCTTGTCCTGGCCGATCGGTTCGGGCCTGCTCGCCGACGAATTGATCGAAGGCGACCCGCCTTCGGCCTCGGAGATCCGCAAGATCCGCGACCGCATCGAAGATGAGTTCAAGGGCGTCGAGATCAAACGGCCCGATCAGGTGGTCGCGGTCGGCGGTACTTCGACCTCTCTGCGCCGCCTGGTCGGCGTGGTCCTCGAGTACGAGACCCTGGAGCGCGGCGTTCGGGTTCTCTGCGGCGGTTCGAGCACCGACGTGGCCCGCCAGTTCGAACTGGATCCTGTCCGGGTCAAGATCCTGCCGACCGGAGTTCTGATCCTCGAGAAGGTCTCCGAACTGCTCGGCCGGCCGCTCCAGATCGGCAAGGGCGGCATCCGCGAAGGCATAGTTCTCGACATGCTGAACGGCGCGGTCGATGCTTCCGCACCGGCCATCGCCGGCTGAGCCGCGGCGCCGGCCGCCCGAACCAGCGCCGGGAGGTAGGCTCCCGGCCGATGCCTTCGACCTCTGAACCAGAACCTGGATCGACCCCGGACGAGCGCTTCCGCCTTGCTGCGGCGCTGGTGCTCGAGGACCGGGTCGACCAGGTCGTGGGACTGAGCCGCGGCCTGCTGGACGTGACCAACACCGATTCAGCCGAGCCGATGTGGCTGGCCTGCCGCCGGATGCGGGCCGCGATCGAAATGTTCAGTCCCTGCTTCTCGAAAGCGCAGTCACGCGGCGCCCGGCAGGAGGTCCGGTCGTTGACCAAAGCGGTCGGCAACCGGCGCGACATTGACTCGGTCATCGGGACCGTCGAGGGCGTCGCCGCCGAGATGGACGGGCCGGAGGGCGAAGGGATCACCCGCCTGACCGATCGGCTGCGCCGCCAGCAGGCCGACGCCAACCGGGCCCTGGCGCAAGTCGTCCACGGACGGCGCATGCAGGCGTTCCGGGTCCGGATCGAGGACCTGACCGACGCTCCCGTGAGCAACTCCGAAAACGCCAGCCTGCGTGGCCCGCACCATCCGCTCCAGGACATCCCCGAATCAGCGACGGACCTCGTGGTCACCCGGCTGGCCCGGCTGCGGAAAAACGTGCCGGCTGCGCTGGAGCCATATGCGATCGTGGAGCCGCACCAGATGCGCGTTGCGGCCGAACGCCTCAGGTACTCCCTCGAGCTGACGGCGGAAGCACTCGGAAGCCAGGCACACGGCGCGCGCCGGTCGGCCCGGGCGCTCCAGGCGGTGCTGGGAGAGATGCGGGACTGCGACCTCGCCTTGCCGGAGGTGCGCGAACAGATCCGCCTGCTCGAGGAGGAAGACGTCAAGACGATCCTGGAACGGGCCAGTGGCAGCCGGGATCTCGATCCGGTCCTGGTCCACGGTGCCCCGAACCGGGCCGCCTACCGCGGGCTCGAGCTGCTGGTCGTCCATCTACAGACCCGCCGCCAGATGATGTTCGAGCGTTTCCGCCGGCTCTGGCTGGAGCAGTCGCGGCAGGGTGTCTGGGTCTCGCTCGAAGCTTCGATCAAGTAACCGAAATTCACAAGTCGTTTCGGCACAGCGGATAGGATGGCTGCTTGCCCGAACTGAGCGATCCATCCCTCTATTTCAACCGCGAGCTTTCCTGGCTCGACTTCAACCAGCGTGTACTGGAACTCGGCGAAGACGAGTCGGTGCCACTGCTCGAACGGGTCAAGTTCTGCGCGATCTACGCGTCGAACCTCGATGAATTCTTCATGGTGCGGGTGGCTGGAATCTGGGACCAGGTCGACGCGGGGATCGACGCCCGCGGTCCTGACGGGTTGTCCCCGCGGGAGCTGGTCCAGGCAATCCGCAGCCGTTCCCTCGAACTCGATCGCCGCCTGCGTGATCTCCTCGACGGAGACCTGCGCCCGGCACTCAGCAGCCACGGAATCACGATCGCGTCGCCCGAAGAACTCAAATCAGAGGATCGCAAGGAACTCGCACGGCGTTTCGAGAACCAGATCTTTCCGACCCTGACACCCCTGGTGATCGGTCTCGGCCGGCCTTTCCCGTACATATCGAACCTTTCACTGAGCCTGGCGGTCCTCTTGCGTGACCCCGAAACCTCGACCCAGGTTCTGGCCCGGATCAAGGTCCCGAAGGAACTGCTGGGCAGGTTCGTCCGGGTCGAACGGGAGAACGAGCACATCCTGGTGCCGATCGAAGACGTGATCGCCGAGAACCTGGAAATGCTCTTCCCGGGGGTCGACGTCATCGAGTACGGCTACTTCCGGGTGACGCGCGACGCCGACTTCAACGTCAGCGACGAAGCCGACGACCTGCTCGAAGCGGTTCAGGAGGAAGTGCGCCGTCGCCGCTTCGGCGAAGTTGTACGACTCGAAGTCTCGGATCGGATGGACCCTGTCCTCAAGGAGACCCTGGTCGAGGTGATGCGGCTCCAGGAAGACGAAGTTTTCGAAATTGGCGGCCTGCTGGATCTGGCCGATCTCTGGGACGTGGTCAAGTTGCCTGGCTTTCAGGAGCTGCGTGAGAAGCCCTGGAACCCGGTCACGCAGCCGCGGCTTCAGACCGATGACGGTGATTCGGGCGACATCTTTGCGGCCATCCGGCAGCAGGATATTTTCGTCCACCACCCCTACGACTCCTTCACCACGTCGGTCGAGCGTCTGATCGCGCAGGCCGTCAAGGATCCCGACGTCCTGGCGATCAAGCAGACGGTGTACCGGACGAGCGATGACTCACCCCTCGTCCAGGCTCTGATCCGAGCCTCCGAACGCGGCAAGCAGGTCGTCTGCATGCTCGAGCTCAAGGCCCGGTTCGACGAAGAAGCGAACATCGAATGGGCCAAACGGCTGGAGGAAGTAGGGGTCCACGTCGTCTACGGCATCCCCGGCCTCAAGACCCACATCAAGGCGCTGCTGGTCGTCCGCCGCGAAGGTGATCAAGTCCGTAACTACGTACACATCGGCACCGGCAACTATCACTCGACCACTGCCCGGCTCTACACCGACTTCGGTCTGTTCACGGCCGACCCCGAGATCGGTTCCGACGTCGCCGAGATTTTCAACGTGCTGACCGGCTACGCCAAAGGCAACGACTACCGCCAGGTCCTTGTTTCTCCGGACACCATGCGCGTCAAGATCCTGGGCGAGATCAACGAGACGATCGAAGCCCATCAGGAAGGCCGGGAAGCCAAGATTTCGATGAAGATGAACTCCCTGGTGGACCGCGCGTGCATCGAGGCGCTCTACGAGGCCTCGATGGCAGGGGTCGAGATCGAACTGAACATCCGTGGCATCTGCTGCCTGAGGCCCGGGGTGCCCGGCCGGTCGGAGAACATCCGGGTGGTCGCGATCGTCGGGCGTTTCCTCGAGCACTCGCGGGTCTACGCTTTCTTCCGCGGCAACGAGTCACGGGTCCTGATCGGGTCGGCCGATCTCATGCCCAGAAATCTCGACAGCCGGGTCGAACTGGTGACGCCGATCGAAGACGAGACGGCGAGGGACCAGGTACTCGACGTACTCGAGCGCTGCTTCGCGGACAACACCAATTCGTGGGTTCTGGACAGTTCCGGTAACTGGTCGCGGCTCAGCCCGGAGGGCGGCGAGCGTAGAAACGTCCAGGACGAATTGCGGGAGCGCCACAAGGCGCTCGCCTCGATTGCGGCACCCGTCCTCTCCCACTGACCGGATTCTCGGGGCGGGGCCTCTGGTAGGTTGGCCCAACCCGGCATGAGATTCTCACTCCTACCCCGCGACTCGACTTTCTTCGACCTCTTCAACGAGGCCGGCCAGAACTCCATGCGCTCGGCGGCGATGCTCCACGAGATGATGGGCTCCTGGCCCGACGACAACGGGTTGACCAGGGAGATCCTCCTCACTGAGCAGGAGGGTGACCGGATCACCCACGACATCATCAGGCGGCTCAACTCGACCTTCGTCACCCCGATCGACCGCGAGGACATCTACGGTCTCGCGACCAAGCTCGACGATGTCGTCGACTACATCGAAGAGGCGGCCGACTTTCTCGGGTTGTACAAGATCGAAGCTCCTATGTCACAGGCCCAGGAGCTGACCAGGATCCTGGTCGCGTCCTGTGAGCAGCTGGCGGCCGGCCTCGAGAACTTGCCGTCGTTCGCCGACCTCGACAAGTACTGGATCGAGATCCACCGCCTCGAGAATGAAGGAGACCGGGTTTCCCGGGATGCGGTCGCCTCGCTCTTCTCCAACGGCATCGACCCGATGGTGGTGATCCGCTGGAAGGACATTTTCGCCGTGCTCGAGAAGGCGATTGACGCCACCGAGACCGCGGCGCACATTCTCGAAGGCATCGTCATCAAGAACAGCTAGACAGCCGTGGATGCCCACCTGATCCTGATCATCGTGGTCGTGACGGCGCTCGCCTTCGATTTCACCAATGGGTTTCACGACACCGCGAACGTCGTCGCCACTTCGATCTCGACCGGCGCCGCGTCGCCCAAGGCGGCGATCGCCTTCGCTTCGATCCTCAACTTCGTCGGCGCCTTCATCTCGATCCAGGTGGCCGCGACGATCGCTTCCGACGTGGTCAACCCCGAGGCCCTTTCCGGGGCCGACGCGCTGAACGTCGTCTTCGCCGGACTGATGGGCGCGATCGCCTGGAACCTGATCACCTGGTACTACGGACTGCCGTCATCGAGCTCCCATGCCCTGATTGGCGGCATCGTCGGTTCCTCACTGGCCGCTGTCGGCACGGGCGCGATCGAGATCGACGGCCTTGTCGGCAAAGTGCTGGTTCCGGGGGTCATCGCACCGATCCTGGCCTTCCTGGTCGCCGCGCTGGCGATCTCGATCAGCTACCGCATCGTCAACAACCTGAGACCGGGTCCGGTCAACCGCGGCTACCGGGTGAGCCAGATCGCCTCCGGGGGGCTGCTTGCGCTCGCCCACGGCACGAACGACGCCCAGAAGACGATGGGCGTCATCACTCTCGCCCTGATCGCCGACGGCTCGCTCGCCGCCGGGTCCGATCCGCCCTTCTGGGTGATCTTCTCAGCCGCCAGCGCGATTGCCCTCGGCACCTACAGCGGCGGCTGGAAAATCATCAAGACGACCGGCACCAAGATCATCAAGATGGATACGGCCCAGGGCTTCACGTCCCAGGGTGCCGGTGCGGCCGTGATCATGGCCTCCTCGCACTTCGGCTTCCCGCTTTCGACCACGCACGTGATCAACGGCGGCATCATGGGCTCGGGGATCGCCAAACGGCTCTCGGCGGTCCGCTGGGGCGTGGCCGGAAACATCGTCACAGCCTGGCTGCTCACGCTGCCGGCCGCGGCCGCAATCGGCGCCGCGATCTTCGGCATCACGGTTCTCACCGGCGGTGGCACCGTGGGCCCGGTGATCATCAGCGCTGTCTCGGTGGTGTTGATCATCGCCGCCTTCATCCGGAGGGCTCGTCGCGGGGCCCCTGTCGCAGCGGGGCACTCATGATCACGATCGCGACACTTGTCAACTGGGACCAGCTGCTCGAATCGGTCGCCGCCGGGGCGATCTCCGCGATCGTGCTGACCATTGTGGTCTCGTTCGGAATCCGGGGAACCGCCAAATATGTCGATTACAGCCAGGACAACCGAATGGGACTGGCTTACGCCTCGCTCGCCGTCGGTGGCATTTCAGTCATCCTCACCGCGGCCCTGATCATCCTCGGTATCTATTTGATGATCAACGGCTGACCCGAGGAGTTTAGGTTTAGGCTGAACGTCATGAAGACGGTCCGCAACATCCTGATCATCGCCGTGCTCGCCTTGGGGGTCGCTTTCCTGCCGAATGGCGGAGACTTCGCCGCTGCCGTGCTCACGGCGATCACGATGGCCTTCCTCGCGGTGCTTGCGTTTGCCGTCTACCAAGGGTACCGGGCAAACCAGCTGATGATGCTGGCCCTGCCTGACTCCCGCCGGCTCGTGCTGCTTTCGGCTTTCGGCCTGGTGGTGCTGTTGATCGCCGGCGCTTCGATGATGTTCAGCACCGGTCTCGGGACCCTCGCCTGGCTGCTGCTGCTCGCATCAGCCGGCATCGCGATCTGGCTGGTCTTTTCGGAGGCGAAGAGCTACTGAACTGGCGGCTGCTGTCCTGGAACCTGTTCCACGGCCGGGACTTCCCACCCGAACCGGGACCGGCCGGGTTCTCCTGGAGAGTCCTGGGCAGGCCGGTGACCGGCGCGAGCCACGTCCTGCTCAACCGGGACCTGTTCAACGAGTTCGGCGCGTTCCTGGCCGCCGCCGACTGGGACATCGCCCTGCTCCAGGAGGTGCCGCCGCGCTGGGACGAGCGGCTCGCGGCGGCCACCGGGGCGACTCATCACCGCGCCTTGACCTCCCGCAACTGGATGTCGCCGGTGATGTCGCCGGTCGCTCGCGTGCGGCCGCATCTGCCAGGCAGCTGGGAGGGTGGTTCGAACCTGATCCTCGTCCGCAACGACAAACCCGGGGGCGTGATCGTGACCCGGAACAACCAGACCCTCTGCTGGCTACCGGAGCGGCGGGCGCTCTCGATGATTCAGCTGAACGGCGGTCTCTGCGTCGCCAACATCCACGCCAGCACCGGCCGGGAGCACGGCCAGCGCGACGTGCTCCGGGCGGCCAGACTGGCCGTCGAATGGGCGGGCGACCTGCCGCTCGTCCTCGGCGGTGACTTCAACATCAGGCCGCGGTCCAGCTCGGCCTTCGAGGAACTGCACCTCAAGTACGGATTCGAGCCGCCGACCGATGAAGGCTCGATCGACCATCTGCTGCTGCGGAATGGCGCGATGGCCGAACCGACGGTCAGCTGGAAGCCGGAGCGCCGCGACGTGCCCGACTTCGAGTCGAACCTGGCGATCCGCCTTTCGGACCATTCGCCCGTGATCGCCCGGATCAGCGTGTGAGGGGGGAATCAATGGCCGACCTCAGTCCGGAAAACCCGTATCCGCCGTTCGAACTGGCCAACCGGGTCCACAGCCTCGAATCGGATGATTCGGAAAGTTTCAGGTCCTATGAGGAAAAAGGAGCTTTTGCCCGGGAGCAGCTCCAGGCGCTGGGTCCGCGGGACTTCTCCTTCGACGGCAAGCGGGTTCTGGACTTTGGCTGTGGTGCCGGGCGTACGCTTCGTCACTTTCTCGCGGAGGCAGAAGCCGGCGAGTTCTGGGGCGCGGACATCGATCGCCGGAGCATCGAGTGGCTCGAAGAAAATCTCTGCCCACCGCTCAACCTGGTTCAGTCGGAAGTTGACCCGCCGTTGCCCTTCGAGTCCGGAACCTTCGACCTTGCCTGGGCAATCTCGGTCTTCACCCATCTGGCCGGCAACTCGGCCGATTGGTTGCTCGAGCTGCATCGGGTTCTCAAGCCCGGTGGACTGCTGATGGCCAGCTACATGGGCGAATGGAATTCGGAGTTGATCGCGGGGGAGGAATGGGAAGAGGACCGGATCGGCATGAACGTGCTTTTCCACGATCGGCCCTGGGGCGAGGGCGGCCCGATGGTCCTGATGTCCGACTGGTGGGTGCGTGAGCACTGGGGCCGGGCTTTTGAACTGCTGGTGGCCAGTCCCTGGGTCCACAACCAGTGCTGGCTGATGATGCGAAGGAAGGACGTCTCGATTACGGCGGAAGAGTTGCTCGCGCCTGGTCCCGACCCTCGCGAGTGGACCGCGCTGCGGCACAACCTGGAGCAGGTGCGACGGGAGGTCGAGCAGCTCGGCAGTTTCATCAGTGGGGAGATTGACCGGACCGAAGAGGCCAGCGCCGCGTACGAGGATTCCCTGAGCTGGCGCCTGACCCGCCCGGTCAGGGCGCTTGGCCGCCGTTTCGGCTCACGCTGAATCGCTGCGCTCCGATTCACGATCTTGATGCATTCCGGGCGCCAGCTGTGAGCGGGTTCTCTCGATGCTGCCGTCATGGCGCTGAGCAATGAGAGAAGGCGGGGTGGCGAACGGGGATCCGTTTCGATTGAGCTGATCGGGGCCCTGCCGATCGTATTGCTGTCGTTGCTGGTGGCGGCGCAAATCGTGATCGCCGGTTACGCCCTCTGGTCCGCGGGCATTGCCGCGAAGGCGGGGGCCAGGGCGGTGCTGACCGGCAAAGCGCCGCGGCCGGCGGCCGAACACGCTCTACCCGGACCCCTGCGGCGGGACCTCAAGGTCACCCGCGACGACGGGCTGAAGGTCGGCGTGCGCATTCCCGCCCTGATCCCGGGGCTGCCGGAATCTTTCGTCTACGGGACCGGTTCGCTCGGTGACGGCTGAGTCCGGTCAGGCATCGGTCGAGGCGGTGGCCGGCATCGCCGCCTTGATGCTGGCCGCGGCGCTCTGCTTTCAGCTACTGGCCACCGGCTATTCGTCGACCCTGGCTGACGGGGCCGCCGAAGCGGGTGCGGTCGCCCTGGTTCAGGGTAAGCCGGTCGATGTCGCGGTTCGGAAGGCCCTGCCCGGCTGGGCTCGCTCGCGTTATTCGGTCACGCACCTCGGCGACCGGGTGGAGGTGCGGCTGCAACCGCCGGCTCTGATCGCCTCGCTCGGGGATCGGCTCGAGTTGACTTCGTCCGCGACAGCCGAGTCGCCATGAGTGCTGAAGGACCGGCCGGAACCCTGGTGACCGCGATCGCCGACGCCAAAGGTGCGGTGGCGGTGGCAGCACGGGCCGCCGTGGGCTCGGCCGGGGACGAAGGTGCCGCCGTCCTCTTCGAGGTCAGTGACCGGAAGCCGCGGCCGGCGACCGTGGTCGCGACCGGTCCGGCGAAGCAGCTTGAGGCGGCCCTGACCCGGCCGGACGGGGAAGCAACAGTGCGGACCCGCGGCCGACTTTGTTTCGTCTCGATCCCGGATACGGACGAAGCGCCGAAGTTGATCGAAGACCTGATCGCGGAGCTGCCGGCGGAAGCACCGTGGGTGGTCTGCACTCCGGCGTCGCGGTACCGGCGGCTTCTCGAAACGATTCCGGTCGAAGCGGTCCTGCTGAGGGCCGACCGGTCGGAGGAGGCTGGCGCACGGGCGCTGCTTGCCCTGGCCGAGCGTGAGGCACGGTCTTTGGCGGTTGGGGTTGAGGTCGTCGAAGACGCTCCGGGCCGGTTGCCGGCCCGCCGGTTCCTGGCGGGGGCGGTCGCCCGGGTCAGAGCGAAACCGACCCGCAACCGACCACGGCTTCTGCAGGAGAGGGGGCAGGCGACGCCGCTGGTACTCGGCGCGGTCTTCGTGCTCGTGCTGGGTACGGTCGCGCTGGTGATGATCGCCGGGGCGATCACGGGTAAGGCGCGGGCCCAGACGGTGGCCGACCTTTCGGCGCTCTCGGCGGCGAGGTCGATGAAGAGGGACCTGCCACGCCTGCTGGCCCCGCCAACCTTGCCGAACGGCTTGCCGAATCCGGCCCATATGAGCAAGTTCGAATACCTGGCGCGGGCCAGGTTAACGGCGATCCGGATCGCCGTGCGAAACGGTGCGTCGCCGCTGCGGGTCTCGGTGCGATTCCCCGACAGCTTCTCCTTCGCGCCGGTGCGGACCCGGGTGACGTTGCGGTCGAAGGTCGAGAGCGGCGGTGCCGGCAAATGGACCAGCGACTGGGCCGAGGCCCGGGTCGGCGCGCCGGTCTCGATGGGAGCGGTCCCGGCGATGGCGAATGGGGGTGGTTACAGCGGCCCCCTCGCCGAGCGGCAGGGACACGGCCTGCGTCCGGACGTGGCCGCGGCGTTCGACGCAATGGTCGCGGCGGCGAGCGCGGCGGGCGTCGTCCTGACGATCAACTCCGCTTTCCGTTCTGATGCCGAGCAGGCGGCGCTGTTCGCGGCAAACCCCGATCCGACCTGGGTCGCCCGGCCAGGGACCTCACTCCACCGCTGCGCGACCGAGCTCGACCTCGGCGCCTCCGACGGGTACGGCTGGCTGGCGGCGAACGCCGGCCGTTTCGGGTTCGTGCAGCGCTATTCATGGGAGGCCTGGCACTACGGGTTCACGGCAGGACCGGCGCCCTGTTCCGACGCCGGCAACGCCGTCGGGGCAGCGGGCGGGCGCGGCGATCCTTCGCAGACCCTCAGCGACTCCCTGCCTTCGTTCGTTCCCGCCCGATTCCACAAGCCGATCCTCGCGTCGGCGATGAAATGGAACGTCTCGGCCGCCCTTCTGGCCGCACAGCTTTACGCCGAATCGGGTTTCGACCCGAATGCCGGCAACGGGATCGCCTTCGGGATCGCGGCCTTCACCCCGTCGACCGCAGCCGCGTACGGCCTGGACGATCCGTTCGACCCGGTGGCGGCGATCAACGCCCAGGGCCACCTGATGAGCGACCTGCTCAAACAGTTCGGATCGCCGGCACTCGCCCTCGCCGCCTACAACGCTGGCCCGGGCGCGGTTTCACCATGCAACTGCATCCCCAACTACCCGGAGACCCAGGCCTACGTAGCCAAGATCCTCGCCATGCTCGGAGGCATCGGAGCGATAGCCCCGATCCCAATGGACGTGGAGCTGGTCAAGTGAACATCGCGCTTCGAATCGGAAGGAGCCTGCGCAATTCGGGGTAAACTTTCCAGCTAGGATCCATCCATGAATCGACTTGAGATAACCGGACCTGATTCAATCGCGGCATTGGTCGGCAAACAGGCAGGGCCGACCGAATGGCGCGAGGTGACCCAGGACATGATCAACACCTTCGCCGGCCTGTCGGGTGATCACCAGTGGATCCACACCGACGTCGAGCGCGCGGCCGCCGAGGGTCCTTTCGGAACGACGATCGCCCACGGCAACCTGACCCTGGCCCTGATCGACGGCTTCCGCGACCAGCTGATTGACGTGACCGGCGGCTACCAGCTCGGGGTCAACTACGGCTGGAACAAGGTGCGTTTTCCGGCACCGGTGCCCGCCGGGTCGAGGGTGCGTGCCACCGCCGAGCTGATCAGTTCGGACGTCCTGGACAACGGCTGGACCCACAACGTGACCCGGTTCACGATCGAAGTCGAAGGAAACGAAAAGCCCTGCTGCGCAGCCGAAAGCGTAACCCGGCTACTAGCAGCCTGAGTCAACCCGCGCATTCTGGAAAGCATTTCAAGGCAATGGAGCGGGAAATGCTTGCCAGAACGAGTCGCGCCCTGTTCTGGAAAGCATTTCAAGGCAATACGACGGGTAATGCTTTCCAGAATGGCTACTTGCCTTTGAAGTCGGCCTTTTCTCCGTCCAGGAATGCCGCTACGGCTCCCTGCAGGTCCTCGGTGCCCATCGAGTTCGCGATGCCGTGGCGCTCGAGCTCCAGGTGCTCGGTCAGGCTGTTGTCGAGGCTGACGTGGACCAGCTGCTTCGCCATCTTCGCGTAGTACGGGGACTTGGCCGCGAGCTTCTGGGCCATGGCCTTCGCCCGGTCCATCAATTCGTCGGCCGGCACGACTTCAGTCACGATGCCGGCTTCGAGGGCGTCCTGGGCGGTGAGGTTGGGATCGTTCAGCAGCAGTTCGACCGCCTTTGCCGGCCCGACGACACGCGGCAGGAAATACGTCATGCCGCCGTCCGGTGACGCGCCGATCCGGCCGTAGGCGCAGACGAACACGGCCGCGTCGGAGCTGATCCGGAGGTCGCAGGCGAGCGCGAGCGAGAACCCGGCACCAGCCGCTGGTCCGTTGACGGCCGCGATCACGGGGTAGGGGATGCGCTGCATTTCGACGATCCCCTGATGGAGCTGTTCGGCGCCGGCCCTTACTCCCGCGACGATGTCGATGTCCGGGTCGTCGAGGCCCTTCTTGAACCAGTTGATGTCGCCGCCGGCGCAGAAGGCGAATCCGGCGCCGGTGATCACCAGGGCGCGCAGCTGAGCACGATCGGCCAGCCAGGCGAAGATCACCGGGAACTCGCCGATCATCTCGGGGCTCATCGCGTTGAGCGCGTCGGGCCGGTTCAGGGTCAGGACCCCGACGTCTCCGTCGATTTCCAGGTTCATGGTGTTCAGTTCGGGCGGATTTACCGTGCCTTGTTCCAAGTTCGTCCTTTTCGTCGCCATCCAGGTGGACTCCGGGTCCGCGCCGGAGCCTATCGACCCCGCCCCGGCCTTCGCCTACTCTTTGGCTGTGCCCGGCCAACGCGAAACCCGCAAGGAACGAGAGGATCGAAGCGAAAGAATCGTCGCCGAGCGGCGCTCGCTGCCCGACTCGCCGGGCGTCTACCTGTTCCGGGACCGTGACGATGAGGTGATCTACGTCGGCAAGGCGATCTCGATTCGCAAGCGGGTCGCGTCGCACTTCAACGTCGGCAACGCCGAGATGACCCGGCTGGTCGACCGGATCGAGTTCCTGGTGACCGAGAACGAGTCCGACGCACTGATCACCGAGCAGAATTTCGTCAAGCGCCACCGGCCGCGCTTCAACATCAAGCTGCGCGACGACAAGTCTTATCCCTACATCGCGGTCAGCCTGGACGAGGAATATCCGCGGGTGTATTTCACGCGGGAGCGGCACCGGACCGGCCGGGCGTACTTCGGTCCGTTCTCCTCGGCCCGGCGCGTGCGCGACACCCTCGACCTGCTGGGCAAGCTCTTCCAGTACCGGACCTGCGAGGGCAAGGAGCCGGGCCGGCGCTCGGGCAGCCCCTGCCTCGACTATTTCATCATGCGCTGTGGTGCCCCCTGTGTCGGCTACATCGATCAGGTCGAGTACCGGAAGAACATCGACGCCGTGATCGACTTCCTCTCCGGCCGCTACGCCCGGATCGAAAAGGATCTCGAGAGCCAGATGGAGGCGGCCGCCGCCGGCCAGGACTTTGAGGCCGCGGCGGCGTTCCGCGATCGGCTCCAGTCGGTCCGGTCGCTTTTCGAGCGCCAGCGCATCTCCGGCTCCAAGGTGGGTACCGCCGACCTGATCGGGGTCGCGGCCGAAGGCACCGACGCCAACGCCCAGGTCTTCCAGGTCCGGGACGGCATCCTTGCGGAGCGGCAGAGCTTTTACCTCGAGAACCCGGCCGAGCGTGGCCTGGCTGAGGTCACGGCCGAGTTCATCGAGCAGTTCTACTCGGCGTCGCCCTCGATCCCGAAGCGCATCGTGCTGGGTCCGTACATGGCCGACCAGGCCGAGGAGATAGAGCGCTTCCTCGGCACCCGGAGGGCACAGTCGAAGGTCGAGGTCCGGATCGCCGAACGTGGCGATTCACGTCGCCTGCGGGAGCTGGCCGAACGTAACGCCAGGCTCGCCCTCGACCAGGACCGGCTGCGCTCCGAGCACAGCCAGCAGCGCCGGGTCGAGTCGCTCTCCTCCCTCGCCGAGGCACTTTCGATGGATGAGCTGCCGATCCGGATCGAGGGCTTCGACATCTCGAACCTCGGCGGCAGCCACACCGTGGCCTCGATGGTCGTATTCGAGGGCGGCAAGCCGAAGAAATCCGACTACCGCCGGTTCCGGGTTCGCGGCGACTTCGGGCACGACGGGCCGGACGACTTCGCCTCGATGGAGGAGATCCTCGGGCGGCGTCTGGCCCAGTACCGGGAGCAGGCCGACCTCTCGCCGCACGACAGCACGCGGGACGAAAGCTTCGCTGCCCTGCCTTCGCTGATCCTGATCGATGGCGGCAAGGGCCAGCTCGCGGCCGGCATCCGCGCCCTCGGCGAGTTCATCGAGGCGGGCGTGACCGTGATCGGACTGGCCAAGAAGCTCGAGGAGGTCTACGCGCCGGGCGGCTCGGACCCGATCGACCTGCCGTCGGACTCGCAGGGTTCGATGCTGCTCCAGCGGGTCCGGGACGAGGCCCACCGCTTCGCGATCAGCCATCACCGCGGCCGGAGGGATCGGGCCATGACCGAATCGGCGTTGGACTCGCTCCGTGGGGTGGGGCCTGCCCGCAAGCGTCTGCTGATCAAGCACTTCGGCACCCCCGACGGGGTGATCTCGGCCAGCCGGGCCCAGATCGAAGCGGTGCCCGGACTGCCCGGTAAAGTGGCCCGGGAGATCCACGAGCAACTGAACAGGATCGGATAAAAATTCAGATGGGCGATCAAGAAGAGCCAGGGGAGAGCGGCACGGGGAAAGAGGTGACCATGGTGGTCATCACCGGGCATTCCGGCGCGGGAAAGTCCGAGGCGATCGCCGCTTTCGAAGACAACGGCTACTTCTGCGTCGACAACCTGCCGCCGCAGATGATCGGGGCGCTCGGCGAGATGTTCCGGCTGCCGGGCAGCGGGGTCGAACGTGCGGCTGTCGTCTCTGACGTGCGAAGCGGCGAGTACTTCGACGAGCTGCTCCAGGTGCTCGAAGAACTCGAGAAGGATGGCCTGCGCCCCCAGGTGCTCTTCCTCGAAGCCAACGAAGAGATCCTGACCGACCGCTACAAGGAGACCCGGCGCCGCCATCCGCTGGCGCCCGAGGGCCGGATCCTCGACGGCATAGCGGCCGAACGAAAGCTGCTGGCGCCGCTTCGAGAGCGGGCGGACATGGTCATGGACACCTCGACCGACACCGCGGCGATGCTGCGGCGGCGGATCGCCGAGGACATGGTCGCGGCCGAGGACGGCGGCCGCATGGCGGTGACCCTGCTGACCTTCGGTTTCAAGAACGGCCCGCCCCGGGATGCCGACCTGACCCTGGACGTGCGCTTCCTGCCGAACCCGCATTACGTCGACGACCTGCGTCCGATGACCGGCCTCGATGAAGAAGTGCGCGAGTTCGTCGAAGCAGGCACCCAGGCCGGCGAGTTCTATGGCCGGCTTCTGCCGCTGCTCGAGTTCCTGGTCCCGGCTTACGTCGCCGAGGGCAAGAGCCACCTCACGATCGCGATCGGCTGCACCGGAGGCCGCCACCGCTCTGTGACCGTCGCCGAGCGGATCTGGCGGGATCTCTCCCGGCGCGAGGACGTGGCCGTGCGAGTGACCCACCGCGATCTCGCCAACTGACGACGCCACCGGGCTGACCCCGGCCCGGAGCCGCCGATCCATAGGATCAATCCGTGTCCGATCCGGTCATATCCATTCAGGGGCTGCGCAAGTCCTATGGCGAGTTCTCGGCGCTCAAAGGCATCGATCTCGAGGTCGGCCGCGAAGAGATCCTTGGTGTGCTGGGACCGAACGGCGCCGGCAAGACGACCACGGTCGAGATCCTCGAGGGCTACCTCGGACGCGATGGTGGCGAGGTCGAAGTGCTCGGAATCGATCCTGCCCACCCGACCAGGGCCTGGCGCGAAAAGATCGGGATCGTGCTCCAGGGCACGACTCTGGAGCCCACCCTGACGGTCAGCGAGTCGCTCCAGCTCTACGCCGGCTACTTCAGCAACCCTCGTCCGGTCGAAGAGGTGATCAGCCTGGTCGGGCTCGAGGAGAGCGCCGGCAAACGCGCCGGCCGGCTCTCCGGCGGACAGCAGCGCCGTCTCGACGTCGGCATTGCGCTGATCGGCGACCCCGAGCTGCTCTTCCTCGACGAGCCGACGACCGGATTCGACCCGTCGGCGAGGCGCCACGCCTGGGAGATGATCAGTGGGCTGCGGGATCTCGGCAAGACGGTCCTGCTGACCACGCATTACCTCGAGGAGGCCCAGGCGCTGGCCGACCGCGTTGCGGTGATGAGCGACGGCGTGATCGTGGCCGAAGACACTCCCGAGAACCTCGGTGGCCGCGAGAACCTGCCGACCAGGATCACCTTCGTCCTGCCTGAGGGGATCAGCCCGGGCGACCTGCCGGCGGCCGGACGGGCGGCCGTAGAAGACGAACTCGGCGGTAACGGCCGGATCGCGGTCATCGAAACCGACGACGCGGTCAAAGACCTCCAGGTCATCACCGCGTGGGCGCTCGAGCGCAACCTGCCGCTGACCGGCCTCGAAGTGAAACGCCCGAGCCTCGAAGACGTCTACCTCCGGTTGACCGAAGCATGAGTTCGATCCGGCTCGTCCTCCACGAATTCAGGTTCACCCAGAAGGTCTTCTGGCGGAATCCCGCTTCGGTCTTCTTCACGGCCCTGCTGCCGGTGATCTTCCTGCTGATCTTCGCGACGATCTTCGGCAACGACAAGATCAAGACGCTCGACAACCTGCCGACCACGACCTATTACGTGCCGGCGATCGTCACCCTCGCGGTTGTCTCGGCGACCATGGTCAGCCTTGCGATTAACCTGACCATCGCCCGTGAAGCCGGTTTGCTCAAGCGTGGCCGCGGCACGCCCTTGCCGCCCTGGGTCTTCATCGCCGGGCGGGTCGGCAACGCGATCGTCATCTCGGTCTTGATGGTGGTCGTGATCACGATCATCGGACGGGTCCTCTACGACGCGCCGATCCCGTGGGAGCGGCTGCCGGCGCTGATCACGACCCTCCTCGTCGGGGCCTCGTCTTTCTGCTGCCTCGGCATCGCGATGACCGCGATAATCCCCTCGCGGGAGGCGGCGCCGGCGATCACCAACCTGATCACCCTGCCGCTGTATTTCCTCTCGGGCATCTTCATCCCGGAGAGCGAGATCCCCGACGGCGTCCTTTCGTTCGCCAACCACTTCCCGATCCGGGACTTCTTCGAGGCGTTCTTTTCCGCATACAACCCGAACACGGTCGGATCCGGCTTCGAATGGGGGAATCTGGCGGTGGTCGCGATCTGGGGGCTGGCCGGCCTGCTGCTCTCGATCCGGTATTTCCGCTGGACCCCGCGGCACTGAGCTGGTCAATCGCATGGCCTGGCCGACGGGCATGAGGCACTTGCCGCACACACTCCAATAACCTGCCGCGCGTGCTTCATCACATCGTTCTCGAAATCTCCGACCTCCAACGGTCCTCGGCCTTCTACGACGCGCTGCTTTCGCCACTCGGCTGGCGCCGCCACGTGAGCGAAGACGGCGCGATCGGCTACGGCATCTCGCGGCCGATCCTCTTCATCAGCGAGCGCAACGGCGCTCGCGCCGAAGGGACGCTGGTCAGCCTCGGTGCACCCGGCATCGCCGCGGTCAAGGCCGCCTGGGAGGGTGGCTGCAATTCCGGTGGTTCCAGTGTCGCCAAGCCGGGCGAGCCCGGTGGCCACGGATCGGGCTCGTATTCCGCTTTCCTCCGGGATCCGGACGGCCACGACATCGAATTGACCGTCGGCACAGACTGACCCGGGAGGGGTCCGGCCGGATCAGGACCCCACCTCAATAGAATGTCCCTTAGGTAATCCAGTCAAAGATTCAGCAACTTCAGGAGGCATCAGCGAATGGGCGTGAAGGTCGGCATCAACGGATTTGGGCGCATCGGTCGCAACGTGCTCCACGCGGCCAAGGCGTCCGGAGCAGATATCGACATCGTCGCGGTCAACGATCTCACCGACAATGAGACCCTCGCCCACCTCCTGAAGTACGACTCGATCCTTGGCCGTTTCGATGGCACCGTCGAATCATCCGAAGGTTCGATCACGGTCGACGGCAAAGAGATCGCCGCCCTTTCCGAGCGCGATCCGGCCCAGCTGCCCTGGTCCGACCTCGGCGTCGACGTCGTACTGGAGTCGACCGGGTTCTTCACTGCCCGCGCCGATGCCGGCAAGCACCTCGAAGCCGGCGCGAAGAAAGTCGTCATCTCGGCCCCGGCCAAGGAGCCGGACGTCACCGTCGTGCTCGGAGTGAACTTCGACGCTTACGACCCCGAGAACCACCACATCATCTCCAACGCCTCCTGCACCACGAACTGCCTTGCGCCCTTCGCCAAGGCGATCAACGACGCGGTCGGCATCGATCATGGCCTGATGACGACGATCCACGCCTACACCTCGGACCAGCGTCTCCAGGACATGCCGCATTCGGACCTGCGCCGCGCCCGCGCCGCCGCGATCAACCTGATCCCGACGACCACCGGCGCCGCCAAGGCGGTCAGCCTCGTCCTGCCAGAGCTCGCGGGCAAGCTGAACGGCTTCGCCGTGCGTGCCCCCGTGGTCACCGGCTCAGTCGTCGACCTGACCTTCAAGCCGTCGAAGGCGACTTCGGCCGAAGAAGTGAACGCAGCGGTCAAGGCCGCGGCCGAAGGACCGCTCAAGGGCATCCTGGCCTACACCGAGGACCCGATCGTGTCGACCGACATCGTCGGTGACTCGCATTCGTCGATCTTCGATTCTTCGCTCACCCAGGTGATCGGCGACGGCGAGCTGGTCAAGGCGATCTCCTGGTACGACAACGAGTGGGGCTACTCGAACCGCTGCGTCGAACTGCTCGGCAAGGTCCTGTAGCGAAACCGCGATCAGGGGTACAGGCAATGTCCTTCTCCAGAGCTTCGGTCCGGGACGCCGAGGTCGGCGGCAAACGCGTCTTGATGCGGGTCGACTTCAACGTGCCGCTCGATGACGGTGAGGTCACCGACGACACCCGGATCCGGGCGGCGCTGCCCACGATCCAGTTGCTGGTCGACCGCAAAGCCCGGGTGATCCTGGTTTCGCACCTGGGCCGCCCGAAGGGCGAAGTGGTTCCGGAGCTGTCCCTGAAGCCGGCCGCCGACCGGCTGGGCGAACTGCTCGACCGTGAAATCCTGCTGGCCCCGGAAGTTGCTGGATCGCAGGCCCGGGACATGGCCGACCGGCTCGAGCCGGGCCAGGTCATGCTGCTCGAGAACGTGCGGTTCGAGGACGGCGAGACCGCAAACGATCCCGGGCTGGCTCGCGACCTGGCCGAGCTCGGCGACCTCTACGTCAACGACGCCTTCGGCACCGCCCACCGCGCCCACGCCAGCACGGCCGGCGTGGCCGCACTGCTGCCGGCCTATGCCGGGCTGCTGCTCGAACGGGAAGTCGAGAACCTGGATGCGGTCGCCGACGAGCCGACGCGGCCGCTGGTCGTCATCCTTGGCGGAGCCAAGGTCTCGGACAAGGTCGGAGTGATCGACCGCTTCATCGACCTTGCCGACCAGATCCTGATCGGCGGTGCCATGTGTTTCCCGTTCTACCGGGCCCAGGGGATCGGTACCGGCAACTCCCTGGTTGAGGAAGAAGGCATTCCGCTGGCCGCCGAAGCCCTGAAGAAGGCCGAGTCATCGAATTGCGAGCTGATCCTGCCCACCGATCTCGCGATCGGCCGCGAATTCTCGGCCGACACGGAATATGCGGACCTCGATGGGGTGGAGGTCCCCGAGGGCTGGATGGGCCTCGACATCGGGCCGAACACGGCGGCCGACTATGCCAGCCGGATCGCGCAGGCCGGAACCGTGCTCTGGAACGGCCCGATGGGCGCGTTCGAGCTCGAGCCATTCGCCGCCGGGACCAAGGTGGTCGCCGAGGCGGTGGCCGAAGCGCCCGGGTTCACCGTGGTCGGCGGTGGTGATTCGGTCGCCGCCCTGGCGAAGTTCGGGCTGACCGACAAGGTCGACTGGGTCTCGACCGGCGGCGGCGCCTCCCTCGAACTGCTCGAGGGAAAGCGACTGCCCGGCGTCGAAGCCCTGAACGAGGCATGATCCTGAAGATGAGTAACTCAATGAGCCGCCGTCCTTACATCGCTGCGAACTGGAAAATGAACAAGACGGCGAGCGAGGCCGATGAATTCCTCGACGTCTTCCTGCCGACCCAGTCCGCCGATGGTCCCGAGGTCGCGCTCTGTCCCACCTTCCTCGCCCTGGCCCGGGTCGCCGAGCGCTGCTCGGGAACGCCGGTCAAGGCGGCCGCTCAGAACATGTACTTCGAGGACTCCGGCGCCTTCACCGGTGAGATCTCCGCGCCGATGCTGCTCGACATCGGGGTCGACGGCGTCATCCTCGGGCATTCCGAGCGGCGACAGAACTTCGGCGAGACCGACGAGGCCCTGGCCCAGAAGGTGCGGCGCGCGATCGAGGCGGGCCTCCAGCCGATCCTCTGTTGCGGCGAGACCGAGGCCGAGCGTGAATCCGACGACACGGACGCGGTGCTGTCGCACCAGGTGATCACCGACCTGGCTGAGGTCCATACGGACGACCTCGACAAGGTGGTCATCGCGTACGAGCCGATCTGGGCGATCGGGACTGGCAAGACCGCAACGCTTACACAGGCCCAGGTGGCGATCCATTTCATCCGCAACCTGCTTCGATCCCGCGACCCCGAAGCGGCCCAGCGGGTGCGCATTCTCTACGGCGGATCGGTCAAGCCCGGCAACGCCGCCGAGCTGATGGCCCAGCCCGACATCGATGGCGCCCTGGTCGGGGGTGCGTCGCTCGACCCAGAGGACTTCGGCGGCATCATTTCGGCCGCCTCGGGCGCTTGATGGCCGGAGCGCCGCAGAAGCTGCCGGTCGACGGGATGGCCCTGGTCATCCTCGACGGGTGGGGACTGGCACCACCCGGTCCCGGCAACGCGATCTCGCTGGCCGACACGCCGAACTTCGACCGGCTCTGGAACGAGTACCCGAAGACCCAGCTGAGCGCCCAGGGTCCCGACGTCGGCCTGCCCGAGGGCCAGATGGGCAACTCCGAGGTCGGGCACCTGAACCTCGGCGCCGGCGCGATCGTCAAGCAGGACCTCGCCCGGATCGACACCGCCGTCGCCGACGGCACCTTCTTTGACAACGAGGCGCTGGTCGCCGCCTGCCGCCGGGCTGCCGCCCATGGTACGCGCGGAAGATTGCACCTGATCGGCCTGGTCTCTGACGGCGGTGTGCATTCGGGCTGGGAGCACCTCGAGGCCTGCGTCGAGCTGGCCAGCCAGGAAGGCGTGCCGGACGTCGTCTTCCACGCGATCACCGATGGCCGCGACACGCTGCCGAATGGCGGTGCGAAGTACGTCGAGGAGCTCGAGCGGTGGCTGCGCTCGGCCGGTCGCATCGGAACGATCAGCGGCCGCTACTACGCGATGGACCGCGATACACGCTGGCAGCGAGTCAAGCTCGCCTACGACGCGATGGTCCACGCCGAAGGCCCGAAGTCGCGGGACTCGGAAACGGCGATCAGGGACTCTTATGCCGCCGGCAAGACCGACGAGTTCATCCCGCCGACCGTGATCGGCGACTACGACGGCATGGACGAGGGCGACGTCGCGATCTTCATCAACTTCCGGCCGGACCGGGCGCGAGAGCTCACCCGGGCGCTGGCCGATCCCGATTTCGATGAATTCCCCCGCTCGGGCGGGCCGGTGATCGACCTGACCACGATGACCGTCTACCGCAAGGGCTGGCCTTACCCGGTGGCCTTCCCCGAGCGGCGGCCGGCCGTGACCCTGGCCCAGGTGATCTCGGAGTCCGGAGGCCGGCAGCTGCACGTGGCCGAGACCGAGAAGTACGCCCACGTGACGTATTTCTTCAACGGGGGCCGCGAAGAGGAGTGGCAGGGCGAGGAGCGCCGCCTCGTTGCCTCCGCGCGTGATGTTGCGACCTATGACTTCAAGCCGGAGATGAGCGCCAACGCTGCCGCCGACACCTTCATCGAGGGCTGGCAGGCCGAGACTCCGCGGTTCGGCATCATCAACTTCGCCAATCCCGACATGGTCGGGCACACCGGTGTGATCCCGGCGGCGGTCAAGGCGATCGAAGCGGTCGACGCCTGCCTCGGACGCGTCGTCGAAACAGTGCTCGCGTCGGGCGGAGCCTGTCTGGTCACCGCCGACCACGGCAACGCCGACAACATGCTCGAGCCCGACGGATCAGTGAACACCGCCCACTCGCTCAACCCGGTGCCGCTGATCCTGACCGTTCCCGGCCCGGACCTCGCTTCCGGCGGGATCCTGGCCGACGTTGCGCCGACCATCCTCGAAGCCCTCGGAATCGAGCAGCCAGTTGAGATGACTGGCAGGAGCTTGATCTCCTAGCTTGCGCCACGACCCGGCCAGGCTCACATTCGAAATCTCCGCCCGTGACGGTGACGCCCGCCGGGGCGTCCTTCAGACACCGCACGGACCGGTGGCGACGCCGGCTTTCATCCCGCTCGCCACCAAGGGCAGCGTGCGTGGCATGTCCTCGAGGGAAGTCGCCGGGATGGGTTTCGAGATCGTGCTCGGCAACACGTACCACCTGCTGGTCGCGCCAGGACCGGATCGCATCAGGGAGGCCGGGGGCCTGCACGAGTTCATGGCCTGGGACAAGGCGATCATCACCGACTCCGGCGGCTTTCAGGTCTTCTCGCTCGCCCACGGCGGTGTCGCCGAGGAAATCAAGGGAACCGGGCGGAAGATGCAGGGGCTGGCCAAGACCCTGGGGATCGAAGAAGAAGGGGTGCGCTTCCGGTCCTATCGGGACGGCTCCGAGCTGATGCTCTCGCCGGAGGAGTCGATGTCGGTCCAGGCCGCACTCGGTTCCGACATCGCCCTGGTCTTCGACGAATGCACCCCCTTCCACGCTGACCGGGAATACACCGCCCGCTCCACGATGAGGACCCACCGCTGGCTGCACCGCAGCCTCGACTGGCACAACGAGCACGGTCCTGAGAAGCAGGCGGTCTTCGGGATCATCCAGGGCGGCACCTACGAGGACCTGCGGCTCGAGTCGTGCGAGGCGGTGGCGGCGGCCGCGGTCGACGGCATCGCGATCGGTGGCACGCTCGGCCGCGACAAGGACGAGATGGCCGAAGTCCTCGGCTTCACGGTTCCCGCCCTTCCCGTCGAAGCACCCAGGCACCTGCTCGGGATCGGTGAGGTCGACGACCTGATGCGCGGCATCTCCCTCGGCATCGACGTCTTCGACTGCGCCGTGCCGACCCGCCTCGCCCGGCACGGGATGGCGCTCGCTCCGGCCCCGGAGCAGCGCTTCCGCATCGACGTGCGCAAGGGCTACATGGCGGGGGATCACCTCCCGCTGGTCGAGGGATGCCCGTGCGTGGGCTGCCAGGACTACGATCGCGACTATCTGAACTACATTTCGCGTTCGGAGGAGCTGACCGCCGTGAGGATCCTGGTCGAACACAACCTGACATACATGGAGCGCCTGATGGCCGGAGCGAGGGAGGCGATCTCGGCCGGCACTTACGGCGACTATGCCGCCGGCATCCTCGGCGGGTCCCCGCCCTGGGAAGCCGGATGAGCGCGCCGCTCGCCTCGGTCGATGGCATTTCGAAGCGGTTCGGCAGCATCCAGGCGCTGAATGACCTTTCGCTGTCAGTTCCCGAAGGGTCGGTATGCGGACTGCTCGGGCCGAACGGTTCGGGCAAGACCACCGCGATCCGGATCCTGCTCGGCCTGAGCCGTGCCAACTCCGGTACGGCCGAGTTGCTGGGGACCCGCGTGGGCGGCCGCGGTTTCAAGGATGTGATCAGCCGCACCGGTTCCCTGATCGAAGGCCCGGCGCTCTACGGGCGCGGCACCGCACGCCAGAACATGAAGATCCAGGCGAGGGCGCGGGGGCTCGACTCGGCGGGGTCCGGAATCGACAGGTTGCTGGAGCTGGTCGGCCTCACCGACCGGGCGGACACGAACGCCCGCGGGTTCTCCCTCGGCATGAAGCAGCGGCTGGGACTGGCGATTGCACTGATCGGCAATCCGAGGCTGGTGATCCTCGACGAACCGACGAACGGTCTCGATCCGTCCGGGATCGTCGAGATCCGTGAGCTGATCAAGAGGCTTCCACAGTCGGGTGTCACCGTGCTCGTGTCTTCCCACCTGCTCTCCGAAGTGCAGCTGATGTGCGATCGCGCGACCATCATCAACCACGGTTCGGTGGTCGCCGACGGGACGATGAGCGAGATCCTCGGGCAGGCCGGCGGCGATGGCGGTTACATGGTCCGGGTCACTCCCGAGGAGGTTCCGGAGGCCTACGGGATCCTCTCGGAGATCGGGCTTTCGGTGTTCCAGGCGCCCGATGGCGAACTCCTGGTCGACGGACCGGTCGAGGACGGATCCCAGATCAACCTCGTGCTTGCCAACGCCGGGATCTACGTCTCCGAGCTCCGGAAGAACCAGCCCGATCTCGAACGGGTGTTCATGTCGCTCACCCACGACCCGAACGCACCGGTTACCTGATGCGCGCCGAGTTCCTGAAGATCAGGTCGATGCCGACACCGATGTGGTGCCTGATCGGTCTGCTCATCTGCTTCGTCCTCGGATTTGCCGGAGTGATCTGGCTGGGTCCGGGCGAGGACGGCGGAGCCACCGGCCTCGCGATCGAGATTCCGACCGCGATCGCCTCGATCATCTTCGGCGTCTGGATGTTCGGCGTCGAGTTCGGCCAGAACACGCTGCGCCAGGCCCTGACCGCCGATCCGCGCCGCGGCCGGCTGATCCTCGTCAAGTTGCTGGTCACCCTCCTCTGCGTGGCGCTGGTAACGGCGCTGCTCTTCCTGCTTTCCCTGCCGCTTTACGACCTCGCCGCGAGCGGTCACGAGGGATCAATCGGCGCGGACGCACTGGCACACATCGCCCTGGCCGCGATCGTCCTGAATGTGGTTTATGCAACGGTCGGTTTCGCTTTCGCGCTGATCGCTGCGAGCATGGCTGGAGGGATCACCCTGGCCCTGATCTTCCTCTTCGTGATCGACACGGTCACCTCGATCGTCTCTTGGACCAACGACTACGCGATGGGCCCCGCGTTGAGCGCCATCACCGACAACATCCGCCCCTTCGGCACCGATTTCCTGGGCGACGCCGTTACCAACGTAACCGCGCATGACGTGATCGTCGTAATCGCCTGGCTGGTCGTGCTGATCGGGCTTGGCAGCCTGCGGTTCATCCGCAGCGAGGTCAAATAACCGCCTACTGCGTGTTCTCGCGGACGAAGTCCTTGAGGTCGCCGGTCGCTCCCTTGACCGAGTTCTCGGTCCACTCGCGCACCTTGATCGAGGCGGCGCGGTCGGTGAGCGCGATCACGGCACCGGCGACGACGCCGGCGATCAGGACGAGCGCCACAAGGCCGAAGACGAAGCGTGCGAAGCGTGACATGAAGGAGCGCTTCTTGAGCTTCGGCCGCGGCGGCGGGCTCTTGTAGCGCGGCGGTGGCGGGGCCGGGCGGTGCGCGGTGCGGGAAGTGCGCTCCATCGGCCGCGTGGCGGTCTCCGCACTGGGAAACTGCTGGTTCGCGGGCGCGGTCTCATCGAGCTGGAGCGTTACGTCTTCGCCGCGCAGGCCGCGTTCAAGCCCGTCGGCGAGGGCACCGGCGGTGTTGAAGCGGATGTTCTTGTCGCCTTCGAGGGCCCGCATGACCGAGGCGCTGACGGTTTCCGGCACGTCGTCGTTGTAAGTGCGCGGTGAAAGCGGCTTCTCGTTTTGCTGCCGGATCGCGAGCTCGGCCAGGGAAGAACCTTCGTAGGGCAGGCGGCCGGTGAGGAACTGGTAGAGCACGACGCCCAGTGCGTAGACGTCGGTCGCCGGTGTCGCCTCCTCGCCGCGCACCTGCTCCGGTGCGAGATAGGCAGCGGTTCCGACCACCGATCCGACCTGGGTGATGCGGGTCTGCTCGGCCGCCCGGGCGATGCCGAAGTCGGTCAGCTTGCAGGTCATGTCGCCGCCATTGGCCGGGCCGCCCGTGACCATCAGGTTGCCGGGCTTCACGTCGCGGTGGATGATGCCGTGCCGGTGGGCGTATTCGAGGCCGGCGCAGGCCTGGACCCCGATTTCGATGGTCGTCTCCGGGTCCAGCACGCCCTCCGACTTGAGGATCTGGGCGCCGGAGCGGCCTTCGACGCATTCCATGACGATGAAGTGCCGGCCGCTGTCGACGCCGGTGTCGTACACCTGCACGATGTTCGGGTGGATCAGCTTGGCGACGGCCAGCGCCTCCCGGCGGAAACGGGCGACGAAACGGTCGTCGTCCGACAGGTGCTCGGCCAGCACCTTCACGGCGACTGTCCGCTCGAGGATGCGGTCGGTCGCCCGGTAGACGTTCGACATGCCTCCGGAGCCGAGCTTGTCGTGAAGCTCGTATCGGTCGCCGAGGATGGTTGTGTTGGTCATGAGTGGCTTCCAGCCTTACTGATTCGGGCTGACTCCGCCGGAACCCGGTCCCGGATCGACCGGTGGGCCGGTGTCAGGCGGTGTCTCCGGAGTGGGGGTGGGGGACGGTTCAGGAGTCGGAGCGGGAGTTTCGGGTTTCTTCCCGGTGTCTTTCTTGCCCGTGTCCTTCTCCTCGTCCGTTGTAGTTTCCTCGGGGGTGGTGACGCCTGTGTCCCCGGTCGGCGTGATTTCGGTGTCGGTCTCGGGTTCGGTCGGTTCGGTCGTCGTGTCCTGGGTGCACTTGGATGCGTCACCGATCAGCAGCTGCAGGGCAACTACCCCGTCGAGGAGTGATCGTTTCAGATCGGGATCGACGCTCTGAGGCAGCCCTTCGACCTGTTTCAGGACGTTCTTGGTGCCCTTGAGGGCACGAAAGCACTGGTTTGTGTCGGCCAGCGCCTGGATTTCGGTGAGACTTGCGTCGATCTGCTTCGCCTCGCTTGAAGGAATCAGGTTGCTGCGGTCTTCGCCACAGCCCGAAAACCCCGCTGCCACGAAAGCCAGCAGGGCCGTTGCCACGAGGAATTTTGAAGTCTTGGACACAATCAGCGAGTCTAGAGAAACCGATTCAGGCGTTCTTAAGGTGTCATCCGGGTCAATGTCCCTGGTAAAGCCGGTCGGCAAGGTGGCCGGGCAGACCGGCGTCGCGGATCGATTCGGCGGCGGCGTCGATCGGATACTCGACCCGGTGGAAAGTGGCTTGCTGTGTGGTCGTGTCCAACTCCAGCCAGGCGGCTCGCGGGTCGCCGTCACGCGGCTGCCCGACGCTGCCCGGGTTCACGAGCCATTCGCCTTCGGCCAGGTCGATCGAAGACCCGTCGGAACCGAGGACGGAACTCGTCTCCGACGATTGGTCGGCCCGGTTGAAGTAAAGGGCGATGTGCGAGTGACCGATCAGGGCGATTCTTTCGGTCTGGGCATCCATGTTCTCGGCGGCCAGATCGGCCTCAACCACGTATTCCCAGACCGGGTCGCGCGGAGACGCGTGATAGAGGCCGTAGCCCTCCTTGGAACCCGATGCCTGGCCGATCTTACGCAGGAGGGCGAGATCCTCCTCCGTGAGGTTCTCCCTGGTCCAGAGGGCCGAGCGTGCGGCACCCGGGCTGAAGGTCGAGATGTCGATTTCGCCGAGCGCCGCGAGATCGTGGTTGCCGAGCAGGCTGATCGAGCAGCGCGAGTCGACGAGCCGGAGGCATTCGGAGGGCTGGGCGCCGTAACCGACCGCATCACCGAGGAACCAGATCTCCTCGACTCCGGTCGAGTCGATGTCGGCCAGCACCGTTTCAAGGGCAGGCAGGTTGGCGTGGATGTCCGAAATCGCGGCTACGAGCATGGGCGGGGGTGGCTCAGGTGGGCTGGGCCGGAGGCCTGACTATCGTAAAGACCCATGAGCGCTGAGCGTAAGGGGCGGGATTTCCTGACAGTGGGCTCCCTGCTCTGGATTGCTGCCGCGGCCGTGCTCCTCGCATTCCTGCTGGCCTGGCTGCTCGGTCCGGGCGGCGGAATCGACGCGCCTCAGGTGGACGCCGCCAAGTACCTGGATCACGACCTGATCGAGCGGGCGGGCGAGTACCGGTCAGAGAGCCGCCTGCTCGCCATCACTTCGATGTTGCTGGGGCTGATCGTCCTCGCGGGGCTCGCGGTCTACCGCGGCAGGTTCATCCGGAGCACGTTTGACCGGCTGGGCCGCTGGCCGATCATCGGCGCGGCGGCGGCCGGCGCCGGAATCACCGCCCTGCTGGCCTTGGTTCGATTTCCTCTCGACCTGATCCAGTTCAACCACGGTCGTGACTACGGGCTGATCACCCAGGACTTCTCCGGCTGGCTGAGCGACCTGCTGCTCGGGACGCTGATCGGCCTGCTGATGGAGGCGGCCGGGGCGGCCCTTGCGATGTGGCTCTGGCGGCGCTTCCGGCAACGGTTCTGGATCGCCGGCTCGATCTTCGTGATCGCTTACGCGGTGCTCTTCACCTGGCTCTGGCCGGTCGTGATCTCGCCGCTGTTCAACACGTTTGAGCCCCTGCCCGAAGGGCCGGTGCGGCAGGAGGTGATCCGGCTCGCCGACCGGGCCGGCGTCGAGGTGGGGCAGGTTTACGAAGTCGACGCCAGCCGCCGGTCCTCGACCCTGAACGCCTACGTCAACGGCCTCGGCTCGTCGAAGCGCGTCGTGATCTACGACAACGCGATCGACCAGCTTTCCGACGCCGAACTCTCGGCCCTGATCGCCCACGAGCTGTCCCACGTCGAATCGAACGACCTCTATCGCGGCCTCGCCTTCGCGATCCTGGTGATCCCGCTCGGGGTGCTCTTCGTGCAGGTGGCGACCACGGCGCTCGCGCGCCGGCGCGGTGATGACCTGCGGGGCCCGGCAATCATCCCGGCGCTGGCCCTGACGATCAGCCTGGCGACGATGGTCCTCTCGATCCCCGGAAACTTGCTGTCCCGTGAGATCGAGGCGGGCGCCGACCGTTCGGCGATGGAACTGACCGGCAATCCCGACGGCCTGATCGGCCTCCAGGTGCGGCTGGCCGAGTCCAATCTCACCGATCCGGACCCGCCCGGGGTCTACCAGTACCTGTTCGGCTCCCACCCGACCACGGTCGAGCGGATCTCGGCCGCCGAGACCGAAAAAGACCAGGGAGGCGGAGGATGAAAATCACCGTGCTCGCCGTGGGCCGGATCCGGCCGCCGTTCGACGAGGCCGAGGGCCACTACATGAAGATGCTGCGAACCAAGCAGTCGGTCGAAGTGGTCGAAGTCAAGGACGACGAGGCCCTGGCCCGGCGCCTCGATTCGGAGGGTCATGTCGTCGCCCTCGAACTCACCGGCAAGCAGCTGGACTCCGAGACGTGGGCAAAGTGGCTCGACCGCCGCCGTCACGCCGGCCGGAAGGTGACCATTCTGATCGGGGGACCCGGGGGCCTGCCACCGGAGGTCAGCCAAAAGGTCGACGAGAAGCTCTCGCTCGGCCGCCAGACGCTGGCCCATCAGCTGGCCCGCATCGTGCTCCTGGAGCAGATCTTCCGGGCCTCGAAGATCCTGGCCGGAGAGAAGTACCACCTGTAAGAGGTACCGCTCACGGCAGGCAGCCCACTTCTTTAAACAGGGTTTTCCCGAAGGGAACAACCCTGCCTTATTCAGAACTGTGAAGTCTTTGAGAGGGCAAAAACTTCAGGCTTGTTCCCTTAATCAAGTTTTGCCCGCCCCCGCGGCAGACCGAAGGCATCTACGATGCGGACCGTGAACCAGACCGACCCCGTCACCAGCCTCAAGGAAACCATCACCCAGGTGGCAAGGACCTTCGCCGGCGATGAATCGATCGAGCCGGGCCTCGAGGTCCCGCCCAAGGCCGAATTGGGCGACTACAGCTCGAACGCGGCCATGCTCATGGCCAAGTCGCTGGGCCGCCCGCCGCGGGACATCGCCGCCGACCTGGTGGGCGAGGTCGCGGCTGAACTGGGCGATGCGGTCGAGCGGATCGAAGTCGCCGGCCCCGGATTCATCAACCTCTTTCTCGCCGACTCCTGGTACCGCGGTGTCGTCGGCGACCTGACCGCCGAAGGTTCCGCTCCGGTACCGCCGGTGGCCGCCCCGGAACAGATCCTGATCGAGTTCGTCTCGGCCAACCCGACCGGACCGCTGACCGCGGCCTCGGGCCGTCACGCGGCCTACGGCGATGCCATCACGCGTCTGCTCAAGGCCACTGGCAATTCGGTCACCACCGAGTACTACGTAAACGACGGCGGCTCGCAGGTGGAGAACTTCGCGGCTTCGATCAGCGCCCGCATGACCGGCGCCGAGCCGCCCGAGAACGGCTACCAGGGCGAATATGTCAACGACTTGGCGCAGCGGGCGCTCGACCTCCGGATCGAGCCCACGGACCTCGAACGGCTGGCGACGGCCGGCGTCGAATGGATGGTCGACGGCATCCGGACCTCGCTGGTCCGCTTCGGCGTCGAGATGGACGACTTCTTCTCCGAGCGGTCGCTCTTCGAAGAGGACCGGGTCGAGCACGGACTCGAACGGCTGCGGGCCACCGGCAACACCTTCGAAGAGGATGGTGCCCTCTGGCTGCGCACGACCGATTTCGGCGATGACAAGGACCGGGTGCTGGTCCGTTCCAACGGCGAGCCAACCTACTTCGGCGTTGACGTGGCCTACCACGCCGACAAGATCGAGCGCGGCTACTCGCGCCTGATCGACGTCCTCGGCGCCGACCATCACGGTTACGTGGCGAGGATGGCCGCGGCGATCCCGACGTTCGCCGCCGAAGTCGATTTCGAGGCCCAGATCCTGCAGATGATCCACCTGGTCGAAGGCGGTCAGCGGACCAAGATGTCGAAGCGCGCCGGCGACATCGTCACGCTCGACGAGCTGGTCGGTGACATCGGCACGGATGCAGCCCGGTTTTTCCTGCTTCAGCGGAGCCACGACAGCACCATGGACCTCGATCTCGACCTGGCCCGCTCGCAGTCTTCCGACAACCCGGTCTACTACGCCCAGTACGCGCATGCCCGCATCCAGAGCATCCTGCGGAAGGCCGAGGACCAGGGCCTCAGCCGGAGCGGGGCGGATGCGGCCACCGCGCCGGTGGATGCCTCCGAGAAAGCATTGATCGCCAAGCTGCTCTCCTTCCCGGCCGAGGTCCACGAAGCCGCCGATCGTCGCGCTCCCCACCGGATCTGCGCCTACGCCAGTCAGACCTCAGCCGCCTACCACGCCTTCTACCGGGACTGTCAGGTGATCGGAGCGGAAGGGGAGGGAGTCGAGGCGGCACGCCTGAACCTGTGCGAAGTAACGGGACATACGATCGAGGCCTCGCTTGGGCTGCTGGGAATCTCCGCGCCAGACCGCATGTGAACCGGGCGCGGCGCGGGCATTCCTGTCCAGGATGCGATTTAACGGATGGGACGTTCTCTTTGATCGCGCTGCGCTGCGACTCATTGACAACTAGATGACTAGTTCCACGAACTCAGCCCACGTATTGAGCCAGCGCTCTCGGTGGCAGGCCGAGTTGATGGTTTAGGGCGATCGCCGCGGCCAGGGCAACGAAGCGGCTGACCAGCCGTGTTCGCAGGCCA
>JAENWT010000021.1 GCA_016650125.1 Thermoleophilia bacterium | reverse complement strand
GCGGTCGGCTTCGCGGAGCTTCCTGGTGATCTGTTCTGGGGTGTGGCGTCTCTTCTTCACTTGCGGGGTTCCTTGTCTGTCCATTCTGATGGACATTCTGGACTCTCACAAGGGGTGGCTCAGTCTCGGGGGTGCACCTCATAGGGACTTCTCACGACCCTTGAATCGTGACCCAACTTATCCGTCGAACTTGGTGCCCATAGGATGGACTACCGACGGGCTTCACCAACGGGCCTACAGAATGGGAGAGAGCAATGACTGCATTGGACGAATGTCCTGCGCCTGAAGATGCGACTGCCGAATGGAAGCTAGATCCACTTGGCCTTGCGCAACTGAGGTTCTGGGATGGTGTCAAGTGGACTGAGCACATCCACGGAGAGCCACCCATCGATTCGCTCGTTCCCCCAGTCCAGGTACTACAGGCGAACACATCACAGAGTCAAGGTGACAGCATCCCGGTTTTCGGGGCCCGAAAGAAAGCAAAGGAGCTGGCCGCCCAAGTAGCCCGACTCGAATCGCAGATCGAACAGTTGGGCATCAAGTCCGCGATCGAACTTGAAGAGCACCGAGACAAGTTAAGGGCAGAGATTGCCTCCTTGAATTCGAACGTAACGGCCGGCAAACAAGAGCTGGAACTCTTGAAGCAAGGCATCGTTACCACCCAGGAAACAGAGATTCTGCAAGAGGTAGGCCTGTACGAGTATCGGCATCCACTTGATGACTCGGTTGCCTACCAGGCAGAGCTGAAGGCCCTCAAAGATCAGATGCGCGCTATGACCCGTAAGGACGGCGGCGCGGTAGAAGCCGTTACGGAGTGGACCGTCAATGATTCAAAGGCTCAGGGCAAGAAGATGGTGCGCGACTTCTCCAAGCTCCTCTTGCGCGCTTATAACGCGGAGGCAGACAACCTTGTCAGAGGAATGAAGCCCTACAAGCTCGATACGTCACTCGATCGACTCGAAAAGGTTGCAGCGACAATCGCGAAGCTTGGAGTCACGATGCAGATTCGTATCTCGAGCCATTACCACGGACTCAGAAGGCGTGAGCTGGAACTCACCGCGGATTTCATCAACATGAAGGCGGAGGAGAAAGAACGGGAGAAAGAGGAGCGGGCGAGGCTGCGAGAAGAACAAAAAGTGCAGCAGGAAATGGAGCGCGAACGCAAGCGCCTTGAGAAGGAACGAACCCACTACGAGAATGCCCTAGCGAAGCTCGAAGATAACGGTGATGAGGAAGCCGCGGCACGGCTTCGTGAAGAGATGGCCGAGATTCAAAAGGCAATCGAAGACGTGGACTACCGAGCGGCCAACATCAGAGCCGGTTACGTCTATGTGATCTCCAATATCGGCACCTTCGGCGAAAGCGTCATCAAGATCGGACTTACCCGGCGGCTGGAGCCGATGGACCGCGTGCGGGAACTAGGTGATGCGTCAGTTCCATTCAGGTTTGACACGCACGCCCTCTTCTTCTCCGACGACGCCGTCGGTATCGAGAGAGAACTCCACGAACGATTCAAGGATCGTCGAGTGAACAGGGTAAATCTGCGCCGGGAATTCTTCTATGCCACTCCGGCCGAGGTGAAAGAACAGCTACTTGAAGTTGCCGGAGACATTCTTGAGTACGAAGAAACACCGGAGGCGCTTGAGTATCGCCAGAGCTTGACGATCGCTGGCTCGGCCACCTCACCAGTGAAAGCGTAGTAAGCGGTGGACTTTGGCTCGCGAGGGTTAGAACAAGTCAAAGCGATAGAGATAGCTCCTCATAATGGATTGAGTCCCATGTAATAGCTTAAATCTCGAGGACTTCTTTCCCAGCCTCGACTACAACTAAAGAAAGCTTCTATGCCTCACGACGACGGCTATGACATCGAAATTCTATTTCCCAATAACGGTAACCCGGCTTACACAATCAAGGGTCCGATGCAGAGCGAATCGCGATCGTCGCCTGATTGGAAAAATCGCACGGATGTAATCAAGGCTGCGTTCTCAACGCTGGAGCAATTCTCCGGCTTGCGCGAGCATCTTGATCTGACGGCTCTTCGTGCCGAGGTTGCCGACTACGGTGACTATCAGGTTCAGTTTTTTCAACAGGACAGCGACTTGAGCAAAGCCTTTGATACTGCCACTCCTGGTGTTTCGTACGGGTACATCATTGAAATTAACAATCAGACTTTCGACTCTGGTCTTGTCATTTTTCCCACCATTGAGGATGCCGAGATCGCCGCTCTTGAACGAATCACCTCGATTGAAGCTGGCGTCGACAACAGCGTGCCGCTGCCCGATTCTGCGACTGCCAACCGTCTGGGAAGCTCACTCGACGGAAACGAGCTTCGTCGACGCAGCCAGAATTGACGACTAGAGCTAGGAAGTCGCGCGCTGCTCTTTCTCCTCCTGGTTTCTCAGCCCAACCGTAGGCAGCAGTCGAGCCGGCTGCCTTTTGTCATGAAGCTCTCCCTCGGGAATCCTTCCCACAGATATGACCCTACGAAAAAACCATTCGATTGGCCAAAACGGAAGCCATCGAAACGTCTTTGCCCATGACTAGTGTGGGCGCCATGGATTCTGTGTTCGTGAGCTCGATTCAAAGGAACTTTGAAGATGTCCGGAGCGCTGCTGCCGATGCCATCGACTCGTACGGACTACATCCTGTGACCGCTGAAACGACGGGAGCGTCTCCCGACAGTCCGCAACGAGCGCTTTTGGACGAGGTCCGAGATGCTGAGATCTTTCTTCTGATTCTCGGGCCGGTCTATGGCGAGCGTGGAGCCTCGGGCTTCAGCCCTACAGAAGACGAATACAACGAGGCTGTCAGACTCGGAAGACCGGTACTCGTCTTGGAGCAGAGCATAGATTTTGAGTCAGCTCAGGATGAGTTTCGAGCCCGGGTGCGAGGTGGCTGGGAGGAGGGACGTCTGACGGGACGATTCGAATCGGCGGCTGACATAGGACTGGCTGTGATTCGTGCCCTGAAAACTCTGGAAGGTGGAAGGCGCCCTCTCACTCAGGAAGAACTCGGCGCTGCCTTTGAAAAGGTTGTGGATCTGGCTGCTGGGTCCGGCACCAGGGGATACGTCGCTTCTGGGTCCAAAGCACGAGTCGTCATTGCTCCATCTAGGCAAGCAACTGTTCTCGACGCAGAGGATCTCGACGACGATGGCTTGATCGACAGGATTCTGGGAATGACCAGAACCAGTGGATTGACATCGAATGCGATGGCCATTACGCAAAGCGTTTCTTCTGAAGGAGTCGAGTTTGTCGCCAAGGCCGAGGGTGCGTGGGAAGAGCTTCAATTTCGGGTGGGAGCTGACGGCTCAATCGTGAGTGAAGGGGCCGTGGGCGGGGAAGCGGCCCATTTCGGTTCGGGCGTAGTCATGGCCAACGGACTCAAGAGCTTGATCGAGAAAACTCAGACCTTTGCTCTCGCCGTCTGGCACGAAATCGACAAAGGCCATGACATCCGCTATGCCATGGCCATAGTCGCCGTGCCAGATGCTCAGCACAAGCTCTTTGCTGAAACCGAACCCGGCAACTCCATGTCTGTGCCAATGGGTCTTCCAGCAGTAGTCCTCGCACCGAACCCTCCTAGGCAAGTTCGTCGAGAGGATCTCGGATCGGAAGCGCTGACGCGATCTTTACTCGCGGAAACGAAGCGCAAGTTCGCCGACGCCAACGCAGTTCATTCCTGATGGGTGCTCCTGAGGCAAATGTTCGGGTCAGTGAACTTCTTGGCCAGGGAAACGTGGTTGGCGCAGAAGATGAACTCAAGAATGCCACGGTGCTTCTTCATCAAGCGATCGACGGGCAGAAGAGAAATGCCGTTTCTTCACCCGGGATGGCTGTCGAGCAGGTGATCGCTCAGATAGATGCCGAGGTCCAACAGTTTCTGGCTTGCGCATTTCCCTTAATTGAATATGGGAATGACAGATCCCATCAAATAGTCGTCGCTTGCCTTGATCGCATTGTGTCGGTGGCTAGACAGGAAACGACTGCTCCGGGATGGTGGCAGACCATCACGGCTATCGCGGTTCGGTTGACTTGGACAGTCGGAGCTTTCGCTGTGGCGTTAGGCAGGATTGACTTTCTGGTCTGCCTGCCCTTCATTTCAATCAAGCCCAGCGTTGGCTGGGGCAATGAGTCGATGCTTGATGCAAAGTCCGCGCGAGTGCTTCAGGCCTTCGAAAGCAGTCCACTAGCTTCCTTCAATAGTCATTCTGAGTGGATATCTGAGCTTGACCTGTTCGAGCAGAGATATCCGCATCTTCAGCTCGATGAGTATCTGTCCACAGCGCTCGCAGAGTTCGATGTTCTCGTTGCGGCTCGTCAAGCTCAGGGAGGACAGAGATCCGGTTTCTACTGCGCTGGAGCGGATCGAGACGACCGCATCGTGGAAGATCGGATCCTCGCTCGTTTGCGGATATCTCCGCAGAGGAAGTCGATCGCGCGATTCGTTGGGGCAGAACCGGCAGAGCTAGGTACTGAGCTAAACCGGATATACGGGCTGTTCAAGTTCGGTCCGCATACCTGGGGTGACACCAAGTCACTCTTCCCTAACACCGATCTATAACCGTGACCTAGCGAAATGTGGTCTCGCGATCGAACTCAGCAATCGTGAATTAGGTGCTTGCCTGTCCGCTTGACTGCATTTTTCGCTGGCATTCCAGGAGCGAGCTCGAACCTTCGCCAGCGGTCAAGCCAGATCCAAAGTGCGCCCGACTGGATTCGAACCAGTGACCTTCGGTTTCGTAGATTGCCGGTCAGACAGCCGCCGCCAAAGTAGGTGCCAATAGCCACTATCCGTTCTGCTACCTTCAACTGGATGAGCGCGCAATCGCATGTCTCCTCGGAAGAAGCCAGGACTGCCGGCGAGCAGATCGGCATCGACTGGGAAACCTCGCTATTCGACTTGGAGCAGTTCCGAATGGGAATGAATGTCGAGCTGGAGCACGGCTCCCAGGACCCGGCGACCGACGTAACCGGAGACGATCCGATCATTACGGCGAAGATCGCACTGGCTCACCTGAACGAGTTCGCCGACTACTACACGCGGCTTGCAGTGATGGAGGCCGAAGGGGAAGCGGCGCGCAACGCCTGAACCCCGATCGCCTTTCCGTTGAGTTGGGAACGACGCGGGGAGGGGCGATCAACAAGTGTTCAGGTCAGTGATTCTGGTTCATGTCTATGCCGGAAGCCGTGATGGGAAATCAAGAGGTGTGGAACGTCGAGCCGGGAGATCCCACGAGCGGGGTGATCAAGCATGTGCCACACGCTTCCCGACATATCCCCGCCGCCGAACATAAGCGGTTTCTGATCGACAGTTCGAGCTTGGAAGCCGAACTCGACGCCATCACGGATGCAGATACCGACCGACTCGCACGTGCCGCTCGCCGGCGTGCACGTCGGCAGCCCTGGATGTTTCTAAATCAGAACTCCCGTCTTCTGGTCGATCCCAAGCGTTTCCCGGACGCTCGGGAGGAGATGCTTTCGGTAGGGATGGGGGCCGTGTACTTGCGTACAACCGATCAGCGAGAGCTGCGTTCCACGGACCCGACCGATGACGAGCGGCTGATGAACAGCTACTACTGGCCCTACGCAAGGGCGTTTGAACGCCTGGTCGAGGAGCGGCTGAACGAAGTCGGCCAGGTACTGATCATCGACGTTCACTCCTATCCACGTGATCCACTGCCATACGAACTGCACGCCGATCAAGCCCGACCGTCGCTTTGTGTCGGCACCGACAGATACCACACGCCTCCTGCTCTTGTGAGAGTTGCAACGTCAGCTTGGTCCGGTTCAACTGAGCTGAACCAGCCCTTTTCCGGCTGCTACGTCCCCGAGCGCTTTCGCATGACCGATGACCGGGTTCAGGCGGTGATGCTCGAGATACGCCGTGATGTCATCAAGGAATGGTTCAACGAAGAGCTGTCCAAGCGAGACGATTCAGCAATCGTGAGCGCTATCGTCGCGGTCATCGACTCGGATACCTGAGGGACACAGCGGGGCCCGCTCGACAGCCGCCAGAATGTCGTGAAGCTGCGTCATCCGCATTCAAAGCGAACGAGCTTCTTTCGAATCGAAGGGAGTCGTTTGTGGCGCTGCGCGACGGTCGCCTCCTCATCATGTCCGGTGGCGACCTTCCGTAAATTTGTTTGGATCGTGTTCAGGGCGGATAAGATCGCTCAGTGCAATTGGATCAGCCGAGACAGCGGATGCTAATAGGCTCTGTTTTTGTAGGTCTCTTGTTAGCGGTGGTTGCCTGCGCATCTTCTGATCGTCCAGGTTCCTCGACAGCTGCCACGCGCTCTGCTCCGTGGACGAAATCAAGAGATCGATCACCAGTGACTAACTTATGGGCTTTCGGAGACGCCGGCAAAGGGGCTGCCTCTAAACCCGTAAGTAAGCTGATCGGATCAAAACAATTCAGCTACTTGCTTTATCTGGGTGACGTCTATGAAAACGGCACCGCTCGAGAGTTTGTTGACAATTACGATCGCAATTTCGGTCGGTTCTCCAGTAGAACAGTTCCGACCCTCGGCAACCACGAGTTCAATAACAGAGCAACTGGCTTTGATCCTTATTGGAAATCAAAGCGGGGCAAGGCTCCTCCGAGGTTCTCCAATTTTTATGCTTCTGGATGGCAAATAATAGTCCTGGACTCTGAAGAATCCACGCGGTCAGGTTCGGATCAATACAGCTGGCTGCAGTCTGTCCTCGCCAGTAGCCCCGGGCGGGGTAATTGCCGGATCGCGATCAGCCATAGGCCGAGGTACTCGACCGGAGACCATGGCGATGGAACAGCTCTTGAGCCGCTTTATCAACTTCTTTCAGGTAAGGCGAAGATCTTCTTGTCCGGACATGATCACGACATGCAGGTCTTTTACCCGGAGCGGGGCATCACTCAGTTCGTCTCCGGAGCTGCCGGACGCGGCGGCTATCCAACCAACAATAAGAGCCAAGGCAAGCTTCGTTGGTCTAATCCTAAACCGGGTCAGCCTGTCTCTAGTGCGGCGCAAGGAGCTCTCCGGCTGGCCTTGACGCGCGGATCTCGAACCCGGTCAGCCCGTTGGAAGTTTATTTCGACCAATGGCCCAATCCTGAAACGCGGAAAGATCGGTTGTCAGAGTGGGTAACTGCTCGCCCAGGACAAACCGGCGGAATGTCTCGGCGGAGCCCGTGGGCTTCTTTGAGCGATAGTCCTATTCGGCATGAGGAACCGAGCGCGGATTCGGTCGGTCGAAGCGGATTCCTACGAAATGCGATAACTCCTCGGCGTTGAGCGGAATCCGTCCCCCTGCTGAGTGCGCCCGACTGGATTCGAACCAGTGACCTTCGGTTTCGTAGACGGCAAGTCGTCTGACTTATTAGTGCGATAGCCAGATTCGCATTGAATCGCCCGACTCATCGCCAAGACCAATGTTTGACCAACACCTAGTCCAAGCCACCCACAACTTGCCGCCCGGGCCAAAGGTCTGGATTTCGAGAGCACTTCGCAGCGGGTGGTTTCACATCGAGCCCGGTCACTACGACGGCCGACCCCGCGGAGGGGTCTGCCCGGTTACCGCGGGTGCGATCCTCGCCGGCATCTGGGCTGATGGTCGACTCAAGCCGGGTTTCCCCGAGTGGGGTACCGAGGACGAACCGAACTCCGAAGTCGAAGACTTTGCCGCCTACTTCGACCTCTGCTCCGAGGAACTGGGAACGGAACAATCTCTGTGGCTGGCCCAGGAGGAACTATCAAAGGGCTGTGCGAGGCCAGAGTCTTCGGACCGTTCGGCGTCCTGAAGGTCTGGATTCTCCGGTGGAAAGATTGACCTCATCAACATCACGTCTAGAAACCTAGAGATTTGTCAGAAAACTGACGGCCTGAGACCTATGGCTTCCGCGTTCTTTGATGGAGGAGAAAGCGGCAGAGGAGACCGAAACGGCGTTCGCTCACCCGGTCCCGAGACGCGGCGCGATTGCCTGCAGCATCCTGGAGATGATGACCGGGGTGCCGGACAAAGGTGGCCAAATCTGCGGACCCGGTTTCGAGAGCCGCGCCTTGTCGGTCCGAAGGCGGTCGATACTGGGGGCGAAGGTCGGAAACCACTCCCTCGTCGTTGATCGATACGAAACGCGGGGAGCGGGGATTGCGCCAGGCGACGATCGCGTTAACGGCCTGTTTGCCGAGGAAGGTGACGGCCAGTCCGCGAACGGGCCTGCGCTTCTGCGTCAACCGCAGTCTGGCCATGAGCTCTGGTGATCCCGAAGAGGCGGCCTGCGTGGCGGCCGAGTGGGCGTGGCCGGATTGCGCTGATGATCCATGACCTTGCGTCTCCGTCGGGGTCCAGACCCAGGCCAGCCCCGCTTTGGGACCCGTCTGCGGTGTCGTGATCAGGTTCGCCAATATGCCCGGACGGGTTCGAGGGTCGAAGTAGCCGCCGGCGAGCTTCACACCGGCCGTCTTGCCTCCCGGCGCCCGGAAGGAGAAGAGCGTCTTCGCTGGCTGGGAAGCGCTTCCGAGCCCGAAGCCATCGAGACCGACCACGCGCGGCGCGCGTCCGCGTCCGGCGCCGATCGCGAGATCGTCGAAGTTGTCTCCGTTGAAGTCGGCGCTCGCCACGGAGACGCCGTGGGGGAATCGACCTGGGAGAGCGCCGGCGACGCCGCGAAGAAGTTTGCCGCCCCGACTGAAGATCCGCACCTGGCTCGGGCCACGGCCGACCCGTCCGGCGATGATTTCGGCCTGGCCGTCCCCGTCGACGTCGCCGGTCGTGACGCTGACGCCCGACCGGGGAGATTTCGGAAACGGCCGGAATCGGCCGATGCGCTTGAGGCTCTTGCCGTCGTAGCTGGAGATGGTCGCGGGAAGGACCCGGCGCGCGCCGCGGCGCACTCCCCGGCGTGCGACCACGACGTCCTCCGTGAGATCGTCGTTCAGGCGGCCGGTGGCCGTCTCGAGCCCGGCGGGCGTGCGTCTTCCGGAACCGAGACGGATCCGTCCATACGGGCGACCGGCGCCGTTCCTGACGAAGACCGCGCTTCGCTGGCCACGCCCGGACGTGAGCGCAATCCGGCGCTGGCTCCTGTTCGGTATGGAAAGGACGGACACCATCATGCCGGCATCTTCGTGCGGAAGGATGTGGCAGTGGAAGACGAATTTACCCATCTCCGGGTTGACCCGGAAGCGGATGACGACGTTCCCCCCGGGCGGGATGTTGACGCTGTCGCGGAGTGACGTGTACTCGTTCGGTTCCGCGACGTTGGCGGTGGGGTTGAAGAAGTCGGCCGGCGTCTTGTTCACCGACATCACGGCGAAGTCGTTCTGGTGGATGTGGAAGACGTGGTCCACCGGAGAGGTGTTGACCAGCTGCCATTCCTCGACCTGTCCATCCTGGAGCTGGACGTTGGCGTTTTCGGGGAAGAGCGCCCCGTTGATCGGGAACGTGACCCTGGGGCCGGACGGGTCGTTCTCGAACACGAAGGTGCGCTTGTGGTCGGGGGTGGCCGTCGTGAGGTCGGTGGGCGAACCCGTCGGGGTGAAGACCGGCGGCGGTTCGGTGACGGGATCTCCTTCGACCTTGATCGTGGCGAGCGCGAAGAACTTCGACTGGGTCCTCCGCTTGAACGTCATGTTGTCGACGAGGTAGTAGGTCCCGGGTGCCGTGGGGGCGGTGACCGCCATGCTGATGCGCGCGCCCTCGTCAAGCACTGTAGGGCCGTTATAGCTGTAGGGCATCGGTAGTTTCAGGGTCGTGGCCTGGGGCTGCAGGGTCTTGCTGTTGCCGTCATAGCCGAGGATGGTTGCCGACCAGGGGTTCTCACCGTTGGCGTCGGTGACGCCGAGGTTGTAGTTGACATTGCGGCCCATCGAGGCAAGGTTCCAGACCTCGGTCTCTCCCGGCCGCACCGTCATCGTGGGGTTGAACTGGCCGTTGACGTACTTGCGCCAGGTGTTGACTTTCCCGTATGGGGACGTGCCCCCGGACCCGTCGGGGTTCACGGAGGGCGAGGGATCGGAGATCACCGGGAGATCCGTGTCCGGGTCGGGGCTGATCATGCCGGCCGTCAATCCGAGCAACCGCTCGCGGAACTTGCCCTTGTACTGCGGCCACGGATCGAGTGGGCTACCCACCTCGATGGCGCCGGCAAGGCCCGCATAGACCTGGTCGGCCGAGTAGCCGTGATGGTGAGGGTGGTACCAGTCCATGCCCGTGTTGTGGTCCTCGGGAATCTCGATCCGCGTGCGATCGGTCGAATCCGGCTCCATCACCCGGAGCACGTTGTCGCCGTCGCCGAGGGGACTCACGTCCATCCCATGGAAGTGGAGGTTCGTGAGATAGGCCTCCTCCGGAATCGGTCCGGCCGGCCCGTCGGCGGGTCCAGTCGGTTCGTCCCGGAGCTTGTTGTGCATACTCAAATCCACGGTGTCTCCGGGCTCGACCCGGAGCGTGGGTGCCGGAAACTGGGCGGGATATGTCGTGCCGTCGGCGGTCGTGAACTGGTATCCGGCGGCGAAGTTGTAGGGGAAGTGGGGAGGAATCAGCGGATAGGTGGGCGCAGCGGGCTGCGGCGAGGGCAGCAGGGCTTGGGGGTTGGAAAAGACCGGCTGGCCGCCGTACAGCGTCGGTCGGCCGGACGCGGGTGTCCCCGCACGGATCATTTCCACGTCAGCCTTGAGCACGCCGTTCTGGCTCGTGATCACGGGTGGCTCGCGCAGCGGCCCTCCGGACTCGGAAGGCACGTAGATCGGGTCGCCGGGCGCCGCTACGGCGCGGTCCTCGCCGATACGTACGGTGGCCACCAGTACTGCCATCGCGATGAGCAGCAGTCCCGCAAGTGTGAATCTTTTCCCCATTTGGGCCCCCAGCCGTTAGTCGCTCGCGACTGATTTCAGCCACTCGGATCGTGAGTTTCACACTAGCCCGTCGAAGCCAGGATTGCAATGGCGCTACCGAGAACAGATACCCGACCCGATTCGTTATTGCGACGGTCAGATTTTGAGCCTGCCGCCGCGGGCTGAATCGCTAGCTATACATGTTGAAGGAGCGTTGGAAAATCTGGCCGAGGCTTCTTTGAGCGATAGTCCTATTCGACTTGAGGAGCCGAGGGCGGATTCCGGCCGATTGGAGCAAATTCCTACGCCATGGGAGAACTCCGCGGCGTTGAGCGGAATTCATCGGTGTTAGCGAGTGCGCCCGACTGGATTCGAACCAGTGACCTTCGGTTTCGTAGACCGACGCTCTATCCAGCTGAGCTACGGGCGCGGGTGATTGGGAGCTGAAGCTCCTGAGCGGGCAATTGTATGGATCGGACCGGGGAAGCGTCGCGGTGACCCGAATCCCCGCCGCGCCCGGTCGGGGTTATTAGAAACATCGGTTTCCTTGGCAGAAGTTTGTATACGGTGAGCGGTACTAGTCGGCATTTCAAGGGTTTAGGAGACCAATGACCATTTCAGCGAAGTACCTCAAACTTTCATTCGCCCTCGTGGCGGCCGCGGCCGTCGCCCTGATGCTGCTCATGGGAGGCGGCATCAGACAGGCGGACGCCGCCAAGGCCAAGTGTCCGAGCTTCCACGTCCTTCACAACGACAAGATCGGTGCCCTCAGCCTGCCGGCGGGCTACTACAAAATCACTCTGCTCGATCCGGCCAAGCTGTCCTGCGCCTCGGCCTCGAAGCTCTTTGCCGAGTTCCTGCAGGACTATGACGGCAAGCTGCGGAAGCCGTGGGTCCTCGACGCGGCCTCGGCCACCTTCAGCCAGGGCGCAGGTTCAACCGTCGGCTTCAAGGTGAGTAAGACCGGGTCCGGCGGCGCAGTGGGAGCCTCCACCCCGGCCTCCTGCCCCGGTTATTTCACGGTCGTCCACAACGACAGCATCGGCAGCTTCAAAATACCTGCCGGCAAATACCGCCTGACCCTGGTCGATTCGGCTCAGCGCCTGACCTGCAAGAAGGCCGCGCTGAATTTCTCCGAGTTCCTCCAGGACTACGACGGCAAGCTGCCTTTCCCGTGGAAGCTGAAGAAGTCGAGCGCCACGTTCTACAAGAGCACCAACCCGAAGCTCGGCTTCAACATCAACAGGGCCTACAGTGAGCCCGTCTCGACCGTGGGTGGCACCTACTCCCGTTGTCCCGGAACCTTTAAGGTCAGGCACAACGACCGCATCGGCAAACTGCTTCTGCCGAAGGGTCCGTACTACATCACCGTCGGAAACGGCAAGCCGCTGTCCTGCTCGGCCGCCGCGAACTACTTCCGTCAGTTCCTGAATTACCCGGATGGCAAGCTGCCGGCTCCGTGGAAGCTGAACGCCACGAAGGCCCGCTTCCGCTCCGGTCCTGGTGGATACGTGTTCCGCGTACAGCAGGCCTAGTAAAACGCACACGGATCGGCGTACCGGTCCCGTGTTTCACCGGCCCGGGGCTCGCCCCGGGCCGGGGTGTTTAACGGCTTCCTGCTTTTCAGATCCAGCCGGACTGCTTGAACCGCCGGAAGAGGTAGAGGCAGACGACCAGCATTACCGCGAGCGCGAGCGGGTAGCCGAACGGGGAGTTCAGCTCCGGCATGTGGGTGAAGTTCATGCCGTAGATCCCGGCGATCGCCGTCGGCACCGCCAGCATCGCCGCGTAGGCCGAGATCTTCCTCATGTCTTCGTTCTGCTGAACCGCGACCTGGGTCAGGTTGGCCTGGAGCGAGCTTGAGAGCAGGTCGCGGAAGCCGAGGATCTCGCCGTGCACCCGCTGCAAGTGATCGTGGACGTCGCGAAAGTACTCGTGGAGCGGATCGCCGACGACGTGGAACTGCCCTCGCGCCAGACCGTCGACCACGTCCAGCAGGGGCCGCACCGCCCGGTAGAAATCGATCGCCTCGCGCTCGAGGCGATAGATCCGTTCGGCCGGATTGTTGCGATCCTCCGAGAACACCTGCTTTTCGACGTCCTGGAGGTCGAGATCGAAGGCCGAGGCCGTGTCTTCGTAGTCATCGACCACCCGGTCGAGGATCTGGTGGAGCACCGCACCGGTGCCCGACTCGACCAGGTCCGGCCGCTCTTCGATCTGCTTGCGCACATCGTCCAGCGGACCCTTGCCATGACGGACGGTGATGATGAATTTCTTGTTGACGAAGATGATCAGCTCGCCGATTTCGATCAGGTCCGTCTCGCTGGCGTAGGCCGCGGTCTTGACCACGACCAGCAGCGTGTCGCCGTACATCTCGAGCTTCGGCCGTTGGTGGGCCTCGATCGCGTCTTCGACCGCCAGCTCGTGGAGCCCGTACTTTTCCGCGATTGCCATGAACTCGGCCTGCTTCGGCTCGACCACCCCAAGCCAGACGAAGGCGCCTTCCTTCGAAGCGAAGCGGGTTTTCTCCGCCGCTTCCTCATAGGTGAGGTCGCCGGCCTGCCGCTTGCCGCCTTCGTAAAACGCGCAGTCGACGATCACTGCTGGAATCCGATCGAACTCACACCAGAAGTGTGACAACTTCCTCGGGCGGGACCGGCGCCTTCCGGCTAATCGGTGGCGACGAACTCGTCGGTCGCGAACCGGTCTGGCGGGACCCGGGCATTGATCAGGTCCGTTTTGACCAGGAAGTCCGAGAGATCGACCAGGTGCCGTCTGTCGAAGGAGCCGATCGAAGCGGGGTCACCGATCAGCGGTTCGTAGGCCTTGAAGGTGTCCCGGGCCAATCCGGGCTCGACCTCAGGGCTGACCGCGACCAGGTCGTCGATGGCGCCGACCGGATCCGCGAGCGCATCTTCGTACCCCTTCGTCGTGGCCGCGACGAAGCCGGCCATCAGTTCCGGGTCCTCGTCGATGCGCGACCTCGTCGAAAAGGCGACCAGGCCGGGGTAGGACGGGCCGCCGGATTCGTCGAAGGCGAAGGACCTGGTCTCTTTGCCGGCAGCTTCGATCGCGGTCGCGTCGGCCGGGATGTAGCCGGTGAAAGCCGAGATCCGGCCGGCCTGAAGTGCCTGGATCCCGTTGAACCCGATCGTCACCACCCTGGAGGAGTCCGGATCGCCGCCGTCGTCTTCAACGATGGCCTCGAACACCGCGTCGTCCGACGGCACGCCGGTCACACCGACCGTCTTGCCTTCGAGTTCGGCCGGCGACTTGATGCCCTCGTCGGCCAGGGTGATCAGCCCGCCCGAAGGCCGCTGGGTCACCGCCATGATCGCCTGAGCGTCCCGGCCGGCGTCGATCTGGGTCGCGATGTCGATGCCGTCGGCCAGTCCGAAATCGGCCTTGTCGGCCTCGATCAGGCGCAGCGTGTCGGCGGTCGAAGTCGGTGTGACCACCTTGAGGTCGATGCTTTCGTCTTCGTAATAACCGTTGCTGATCGCGTCGTAAATGCCGGCGTGAACACCGTTCGGCAGGTAGTCGAGGACGAGCGTCGCCTTCTGGAGCGAATCTCCCCCATCGTCCGAATCACTGCCGCAGGCGGCGACTCCCAGCGTGATCGCGCCGGCGAGGCCTGCGACGAGGGCGAAACGAAGAAACCTCACGGAACGCGATGCACCTCAAAGAGGTTCGTACCGAGCTTCATGTCGCTGAGGCCGGCGACGATCGCGATCAGGTCGCCGGACTTGGCGGCTCCTTCCGCGACAGCGACGTCGGCGCAGGTGTAGAGCAGGTCGCGGATCTCGTTCACCTGGTCGTAGAGCACCGGTTCGATGCCGAAGACGAGCCGCAGCCTGCGCACCGCGGTGACTGTGTGGGTGACAGCGAGCACCGGCACCTGCGGCCGGTGGGCCGCAACGACGACCGCGGTCCGGCCGGTCGCGGTCGGCACGACGATCGACTTGAGGTTCAGCCGGTAGGCGGCGACGACCGCGCTCTGGGTGACCGATGCGGAGACGTCCATCTCGTCCTGGCTGGTCCGGTTGAGCAGCCAGTCCCAGTACGGCAGGTCGGGCTCGGTCGCACGGGCGATCTGGTCCATGACCTTGATCGCCTCGACCGGGTGGTCACCGACCGCGGTCTCCTCGGAAAGCATCACCGCGTCGGTGCCGTCGAAGATCGCGGTGGCGACGTCGGTCACCTCGGCCCGGGTCGGGCGCTTCGAGGTGACCATCGAGGCCAGCATCTGGGTCGCGGTGATCGTCGGCTTGGAAGCGTGGCCGGCAGCCCGGATCAGGCGCTTCTGCATGACCGGCACCTTGTAGAGCGGCACCTCGATGCCGAGGTCACCACGGGCGACCATGATGCCGCCGTTGGCGGCGTCGACGATGTCTTCGATTGCGTCGGCGGCTTCCGGCTTCTCGATCTTGGCGATCACCGGCAGGTCGGAGCCGAGCTGCTCGAGCTTCTCATGGACCGGTTTCAGGTCGGCGGCGCTGCGAACGAAAGAAACGGCCAGCAGGTCGAGCTCGTTGCTGACCGCGAAGTCGACCCAGCCGAGGTCGACCTCGGAGACCGCGGCGAGGCCGGAATCGACCCCGGGAAGGTTCATGCCCTTGTGCGAGGACAGCGGCCCGCCGACCTCGACGATCGCAGTCAGGACGTTGCCTTTCTTGCCGGTCACCAGGAGCCGGATCGAGCCGTCGGCCAGGTAGATCGTGGCGCCGACCTCGAGGACATCGGTCATCTCGACCCAGGGCACCGGGATGTAGGTCGCTGAGCCGTCGTCGTCGCCGGAAGCGAGGGTCACTTCGGACCCGGCGACCAGTTCGACCACGCCTTCAGGGAAATGCCCGACCCGCAGCTTGGGCCCGGGCAGGTCACCGAGGATGCCGACCTCACGGCCGGCCTTCTCGCTCGCCGCCCGGATGTCGTTGACCGTGCGTGTGTGACGGGCCACGTCGGCGTGGGAAAAGTTGAGGCGGAAGACATCCACCCCTGCCTCGATCATCTCGACCAGGGTGTCCGGGTCCCAGCTGGCCGGACCGACGGTCGCGACGATCTTCGTTTTTCTGACGGTGTCCTGAATCACACGTCTATTCTGACGAGCCGCGACCGCGAACCCGTCACGGGAGTGTGACGAGCACCAAAAACCTCACCAGAACCAACTGTTCTGGAAAGCATTTCCCGTTCTATTACCTCGAAATGCTTTCCAGAACGAGTTTTTTCTAGCGGTGGCCCTTGAAGCTGATGACCTGCTGGATTCCGCTCGGGCGGTTCGTGTACCGCATCTGGATCAGCGGAAGCGGACCGAAGTTGATCCGTTCCGCGACCGCATTGGCGTGCCAGTCGGCCGGGTTCGAGGTGCCGTGGGCGGCGGTCAAGCGATCGCCGGCCTTGGCGATCGCGGTCCAAACGGCCTTCTGGCACTTCGCCTTCTTTCCGTGGCCGCAGTAGCTGACCCGGAAGTTGTCGGTCTTCTTGCCGAGCAGGCCGCGGATGTCGCGATCGAAGTACTGGTACCAGCCCGCGTACTGACCCGACGGCGGAGCGTCGAATCGCGAGAAGAGCGAATCAAGCTCATCCAGCTGCGGACCAAGGACCGGTCGCATGAACGCATCGGCGATGCCGTCCACTTGGGGATCGATACCGTCGCTCGGATCACCGTCATGGACACCAGCCCAGGCCGCGTCCATCGAAGCCGCGCCGGGGGCGTCGATCTCACCGTTGAGATCGCGGTCCAGGCGGCTGCTGCCCTTCTTGTTCCAGGCGACCATCTGCTTCAGCATTCCGGCGGCAGTCGCGTTCGGGGCCTTTGAGCCCTTGAGCAACTGGGCCAGAAGCGGGGTGGTCACGACGGACCGCACGTCCTGGGTTGCACCGGCATTCATGGCCGAAGCAACTGCGGCCATCGTCCATTTGCCGTTTCGCTTGTTCTTCTTGAGGTTCTTGTTCAGCATGTCGACCCGGGCCACGGTTCCGGCCCGGCCCCACTCGTCATCGGCCGAGCCGAATTTGTGAGCGACGCTGTTGTTCCAGTTGACCATCGTTCCCGACTTCGGATCGGTTCCGTGAGGATGACCATCGGCGGAAAGGTAGCCCTTCCACTCGTACTGGCCGGTGCCCTTTGTGGGCAGCCCGGGATCGACCCGCTTGTCCCTCATCGGCAGCCGGCCGCTGGTGTATTCGGCGACGTGGTTGTTGTCGATGTAGAACGAGTTGAAGGTCTGCGGCGTCCTGGCCGCGGCCTTGAAGAACGTCTTCGGACTCTTGACCGTGCCGTTTGACAGGCGGCGGTTGAACATCAGGTCCAGCACGTCCTTGCCGTAACTCGAGCGCTTCGAGGCGAGGGCGATCTTCTTGCCCTTGACCGTCGCGTAGCCGACCACCGGTCCGTGGACCGTGGTCTTGAACGAGACCGGCTCGGTCACACCGCCGCGCGTGAGCGTGCCGGCGTCAAAGTTGCCCATGCTGCGACACTTGCCCTTGTACAGGTACTTGGTGTCGCTGCCGCCGCAAAGGGTTTCGGCGAACTGGTCGATCACGTCGCCGCTGGCCGAGGTCAAAGTGGTCGCGAAGTCCTGGCCGCGTCCGATCAGCAGATAACCGGGGAACGGAGCCGAAGTGGCACCGCGCCACTTGAGCCCCGGGGCATCCATGTCGATCTCGTAGGTGAGGCCGGGGTAGAAGTAGCCGATCTGAGGACCGCCGACCATCAGCGGCCGACCGGTGGCCGAATGCTTCTTGGTGATCATCAGCGTGTTGCTGGCGGTCGCGCGGGCGTCGGGTGTCTTCAGCTCTTCGGCAACCGGCTGTGGCGTGACCGAAGTCTCGACAAAGCTGTCGGGATCGAGCACGACGCTGCCCTTGCGGCTCTTCTTCGGGATCGGCTCATATGGGAAGTTGCCGTCGATCGAAATCGGACTGCGGTTCGTGGTGTGCTGACGAAGGTCATTGAAGACCTTCCAGCCTTTCTTGGCGCCGAGGCGCTTGTTCAATCCGCCGAGGAATTGGGAGCGCCGGGCTTCGTCGCCGCCACCCTCGCCGAGGAACTGGTCCTTGAGCGCGTTGACCGCATAGACGTCGTTGCGCGTCCAGGGATCGTTCGTGGAACCGGTCGTCGTGAGGTAGTCGTTGATGCCGGTGATGTAGGTGTCGATGTCCTGAAGGACGCCCTTGCCTTCCTTGCCTTCGGCCAGCAGCGCGTCGGTCTGCTTCGCCACCGCTGCTTCGGTCTGGGCACTCGGCTCGAAACTCGCGAGGCTGGAGACGAGGCCGATCGCGCTCAGGTGCGGCGCGTCGATCGCCGCCACCCGGGCGTTGTAACGGGCCTGCTGGAGCAGCAGGCCACGATCTTCGGCCGCGATCCAGCCGGCCACCCAGATGCCACCGTTATAGGTGGTCGCCTTGACATGAGGCACGTGGTACGAGTCGCGGGTGATGGTCACCCCTGCGCGCGGCACGACCTCCGGGATACCGGGACCGGCGTCGGAAATCCCGAGTCGCTCGGACTTGAAGAGTGTGTTGAGGTCGTTGTTGGTGACCTTGTTGAAGAGCGGGGTCAGGCCGTCGTACATCTTCGCCTGCGTGTCGTTGCCGGGAATCCCGGGGATTCCGTACTGACCCGAGGGGATGATGTTCAGCGCGGTCGCCGAGTAGTCACGGGTTGCGGCGTTGGCCGTCGGGGCCAGGCCGAAAATGGCGAAAATCAAGAGCGCGGTGAGCGCGGTCAAACGACGCATGTATCTCTCCTAAGTCCAAAAAGCAGTCAACGGTTGGTACATCGGTGTCTATAACACCATCGCACATGAAGGGATTCGCCCCGTAGGGTCTGCGCAGTGTTCCGGGGATCCCGAAAGCCGCCACGTGCATCGCTTGATCGCGATCTGGATCCGTTTGAACTCGCCGTCGGCCGGCGCTGGAACACGGAATCAGTGGTCCGGCTCAGGGCCGACGTGGCGCGGGCCGACGACATGGGCATGCGCGCCAACGTCTTCGCCAAGGTCGGCGATTCGAACCTGGCCAGTTACAACGCGCTCTATGGACTCGGCTGCCGCATGCCGGTCTGGGATTGCCACTCCTGGCTCGAGCCGACGATGCTCCGGTATCGCGAAATTCCACTGCCACCCGGCAATGATGCGCTCGGTACGGCCAGGCCGGCCGAAGAACGCGCGCCTTGGAATTCGTTCAGCCGTTTATCGGCAGCAACGCGTTCCGGGATACTCGCGAAACAACTCCTCAAACCGTCTAAATCGAGCGTCGGCCCGAAGAATCTCAAGATCTGGCTGCCCGACCAGGATTGTCCTCCGGATGAATCACCGCTGAGTTTCGAGATCCGCCTCGTGAAGCCACGCTTCGTCTTTGTCAACTTGGGCACCAATGGCGCCAACTTCGGAATGTCGAGCAGGAAGACCGCGAAAAACGCTCTGCGGGTGGTCACGGCCATCAGGCGCCTCGGGCCGGTGCCGATCCTGATGACACTTCCGCCTCAGCTCGACCACGAAATCCTGCCTGGACGGTGGCGTTTCGCGGAGGAAACGAGCAACTGGATCGCCGAGTTCGCCAAACGGAGCGAGGTCGCTCTGTTCGACCAGTGGTCGGTGTTGTCAGACGAGCGCCTGGTCAACTACGGTCTGGTCGATCACGACCGGGAAATATTCGATGGGTTTCATCTCGAAACCCCTGGTGGCTGGCGCGACCCGGACGCTCTTCAGAGCTCGGTCGATTTCCGGCCCCCGGCGCTGCTTTACGGGGCCAATCTGCGCAACCTTCTGCTGCTCCAGACGCTGGCCACACTAGACGCAGCCGTGGGCGTTTCGAGCACTGACAAAGAAAATCTTACCATTACATGAACAGTGTGTTTCATCACAAAAATGGGTGGGTAGTTTCTGTGGCAGGGCAGCTATTCCCCCCAATAGCCAAGCCCCTAATTCCGAGCCCCCAGTATCAAAGACTGGGTTGCAGGGCAGGCGGGATTTCCGACGACTGACCGCCTGTAGCGACCCAATGGGAGGCCGACCAAATGCCCCGGACGAAAGTCCGGGGCACTTCGGTGTCCGGGGACGGTTCTCCGCTTGGACGGCGAATCCATACAATCACCCGGCCCGGAGAGGTGGCCGAGTGGCTGAAGGCACTCGCCTGCTAAGCGAGTAGGGGGCGCAAGCTCTCTCGAGGGTTCGAATCCCTCCCTCTCCGTTTTCAGCCTGCGGGGCGTCTAGTCTCCGGAGTCAGATGGACCTCTCCTCCCGCAGCCACGCCTATTACGAAGAGATCTTCAGCGAGGTCGAGGGACCTTTCGCCTTTGTCGACCTCGACGCGATGTGGGCGAACGCCGACTCGATGCTGGCCCGCTCCGGTGACAAGCCGATCCGGGTCGCCTCGAAGTCGATTCGAAGTCGGGACCTGATCGAGCGGATTCTCGAGCGGGACGAGCGTTTCCGGGGCGTCATGACCTTCACCCTGCCGGAGACGCTCTGGCTGGCCGAAGGCGGATTCACCGACCTGCTGCTGGCTTACCCGACCACCGACCTCGAAGCGCTAAGCGAACTCGCCCTCCACAACGCGGCCCTGCCGGATGTCGCGCCGATCCTCACGGTCGACTGCGTCGAGCACCTCGACCTGATCGAGTCGGTGCTCGGCAAGGAGGCCGGGCCGGTGCGTCTCTGCCTCGAGCTCGACGCCGGTTTCCAGGCGATGGGCGGCCGCATCCGCGCCGGCGCCCGGCGCTCACCGATCCGCACCCCGGAGCAGGCCGTGGCCCTGGCTGAAGAGATCGGCCGGCGCGACAAAGTCGAGCTGGTCGCGATCTTGGCTTACGAAGGACAGATCTCCGGGGTCGGCGACAAACCGCCGAGACAACCGGTCCGCGCCCGCAAGATCAAGTGGATGCAGAAGCGTTCGATCGCCGAGCTCAAGGAGCGGCGCGCCGGCGTCGTCGAGCAGGTCGGCAAGGTCGCCGACCTGAAGATCGTCAACGGCGGCGGCACCGGCTCGCTCGAATTCACTTCCGAAGAGGAGGCGGTGACCGAGGTCGCGGCCGGCTCCGGCTTCTACGCCCCGTCCCAGTTCGACCATTACTCGTGGTTCAACCTCGCCCCCGCCGCCGCTTTCGCCCTGCCGATCGTTCGGCGTCCCGGACCCGGCGTTGTCACCGCTCTCGGTGGCGGCTACCTCTCGTCCGGAGCCCCGGGCCCCGCGCGGATGCCGGTGCCGTGGCTGCCGGAAGGACTCACCCTGGACGACGAGGAAGGCGCCGGCGAAGTCCAGACACCGCTGCTCGGCGACGCCGCCGACGGCCTCAGCCTCGGTGACAACGTCTACATGCGACACAGCAAGGCCGGCGAGCTCTGCGAGCGGTTCGACTCACTCCTCCTGATCGAGGACGGCGAGATCGTCGACGAAGTCGCCACCTACCGCGGCGACGGCCAGACCTTCCTCTAGGGTCTCGCCGCCTGTGCTCCGCGCGTCAGCGTGGAGACAGACGTCAGGACCCGATCCTTATGTCCCCTGCGGCCTCGCCGGCCGGGGACGGCTCGGTGCCGGGCGCGTCGTCTCGCGCGGCGCGCCGAAGCGCATGCCGAGCAGGACGAAGGCGGGCACCGCCGGCACCATCAGGACCAGCCACATCCAGAGGGCGCCGATGTCGCCGCCGGCACCGATCGCGTGGACGAATCCGGCAACCCAGAAGACGGCGGTGAACCGGTGGAGGTAGCGCCACCGCGACGGGCCGATCTGCGCCCGCAGGTAATACGAGAGCCCGAGGATCACGAGGCCGTATCCACTGAAGATGCCGAGCCCGGTCCAGACCGGCCGGTAGGACATCTGGAAGGGGACGGCGATACCGGCCAGGCCGGGGCGGAGCCAGCCGTCGCCGAGCAGGAGGAGGCCGTGGGCGAGGATCAGGACGATCGTTGCGATCGAGAGTGCTTCGTGGATCGTCTTGCCGTCGCGGAAGCGGCCAGGGCCGAGCTTGAGGCCCCGGCCGGAGAGTAGGCCGAAGCAGACCGAGACACTTGCCAGCGTGATCGCGGCGATGCCGGTGCCGCGGCTCAGGGTCCAGAAGATCTGGTCGGTTGCGATCACAGGGCCACCATCGGCGTGCTCGCTTCGGCCGGGGAGGGAACTTCGATCAGCGCGCCGTCGTCGAGCACGACCACGCCGCCGAACTCGAGCCATCCGGCGGCAAGGTCCGGCCCGACGAGCAGCGCCGACTTCGCCATGACCTCTGCTTCAACTGCGGTCGGCGCGGCGGCGGTCGCCTGGACGACCCCTGTGAAGGCAGGCAGCCCGGTACCGGGATCGATCAGGTGGTGGCTGGGTCGACCGTCCGGGTTGAGCCAGGCCCGGCGGCTGATTCCGCTGGTGGCGACCGCAAAGCCGGAGGGCAGGACCAGTTCCGCGACCGGCCCGTCGCCGCGCCGGGGTCCGGACACCGACACGATCGCGTCGTTTGCGCCGGTGCCGCCCATGCGCAGGTCGCCGCCGCAGTCGATCGAGAAATAGTGAACGTCGTCCAGCGCCTCGGCGACCAGGTCGGCCGCGAGGCCCTTGCCGAGGCCGCCGCTGTCGAACCGCAGCCCGGCGGGCCGCCGCACCAGCCCGCGATCGGGATCGATCTCGACCGCCGCCCAGGACGCACGCCCGTCCGGTGTGGCCGGATGGCGCGGCAGGGGCGAGGGTGAATCCGCCGGAGCCGCCTGATGGCTGAAGTCGATCGAGTCCCGGTAGCCGGCGGCCTCGACCGCATCGAGGCAGGTCGCATCGACCAGGCCACCGCTGAGCCGGGCGGCGCCGATCACGTCGGCGATGAAACGAGCCATCAGCGGGCTGACCTCGACCTCGGTCCGTGGGTCCGCGTTGAGACGGCTGAGCTCGGAGAGCGGCTCGAAGCGGGAGAGGTCCGAATGGAGCTGGCGGACGATCTCTTCGGCGGCGGGCAGGAGCCAGGCCGCGGCCGGATCGTCGATCGCGATCCGCACCCGGCCGCCGAGCGCCGCGAATTCCCGGACTTCGAGCTGCCGGGTCATGACTGGCTCGTGGTCAGCGGTTCGGGCTGGGTGGTTGCCACGACCGTCGGGTCCGAGGTGAATCCTCCGGTCGGGTCGGTGGTGGTGGTTTCGGTGGTGGCCAATGAAGATGCGGGCGCCGTCGAGGCGGCGGCGGTCGAGTCACCGACGTGCCGCTGGGCGACGATCGTGCTGAAAGCGATCGCCATTGAGACGCCGATCGCTGCCACGCCCCTGCGGATCGCCCGTACGCGGCGAATCCGGGCCGCCTTCCTGAGTGCCGCCAACCGCTTCGGATCTTGCTGGATGCTCATGGGACCATCGTGGTCCAGAGATGTCAGCCAGGCCTAAACGTTTGCTGAGATTTGGCTGAGAGTCTCAGGCCGGCTGCAGGCGGATGCCATCGATCATCCGGTCGGCGAGCCGGGGTTCTTCATCGGCAATCGGCCGATGTACCAAAACGCTTTGGCAACTTTTGATAGGTTGGAACCGAGGTGCCATTGGGTAGGCGACGAGGAGGTTTACATGGCTGGTGAAATGTACTTTACGATCGAAGAGTACGAGGCTCGCTGGAGCCGTGTCTACGAGGAGATGGCGCGTCAGGATCTCGACTCCCTCGTGGTTTGGGGCCGCTCCGCCGGGACCTACGAGCGCTACGGCGACATCCACTACCTGACTAACTTCTATTCGACCCATTCCGGACACGAGCAGGACACCAGGCTCTGGACCGGCCGGGGATTTGCTGCGGCGATCCTCACCGACGGAGAGCAGCCGGAACTTCATACCGACGAAGCCGGAACTCCACCTGAATCGATGGCAACCGACCGGGTCGAGTGGCACTGGCACATGCCAGAAGGCGTCGCCGAGGCAGTAAACCGGCTCGGGCTGAGCGGCCGTGTGGGCGTCTGTGGCACTGACTTCCTGCCGGTCAAGTACTGGCGCAAACTCGAAGCCGCCACCCCTGGTGTTGAATGGGTCGAAGACGACCAACTGGTCGAGCGGGTACGACGGACGAAAAGCCCGCTTGAGCTGGACTGCTACCGCGAGGCCGGTGAAATCGCAACGGTCGGGCTCAACGCGCTCTTCGAGAACCTCCTGGTCGGCAAGACCGAGGCCGAGGCAGCCGCGGCTGCAGCCTCCGAAGTGGTGCGGCGCGGTGGCGCTTATCACATGATTCCGATCTCTCACGGCGACTCGATCGAGACCTTCTGCCGGAATCCGCTGACCGGTTACAGTCTTGATGCACCCGTCCCCGGAGACATGGTCCGTGGCTGGGTATACGGCCCGATATGGCAGGGATACTGGCTGGATCCCGGTCGAACCTCGGTCTGTGAACCGCATTCGGCGACCGCCGAGCAGAAGGAACTGGTCGAAGCGACCGCCGGAATCGTGAATGCGATCATCGACATGATCAAGCCCGGCGTCTCGATCATGGAGGCCTGCCGGCTCGGCGACCGACTGACCGAGGAAGCCGGCGGCGCCAAGGACCAAGCCGGCGAGATGTGGCCGATCTACGGACACGGGATCGGGCACTTCTGGCAGTTCCCCTGGATCGGCACCGACCTGCTTGAAGGCGACGAGGTGTTCGAGGGAAACTCTGTGCTGGGAATCGAAGCCTTTCTGGCCCATGACGGCGTGGGAAGTGCCGGTTTCGAACAGAACCTGATCGTCACAGCCGACGGCACCGAGCTGTTGACCAGGACACCGATGATGTTCTGGTGATGGACGAAGTTGCCCAAACCGGTTTGGCACCCGTTGTGGCTGGTACAACAGGGTTATGACTGAGCCCCCCAAGCGACGTCCGGGCATTCACGACGTGGCCCGGGAAGCGGGCGTGTCGATCACCACGGTCTCCCACTCCCTGAACGGACGGGGGCGGGTCCTCCCCGAGACCCGGGATCGCGTGGTGGCGATCGCCGAGTCGCTGGGCTACTCGGCCAACGTCCATGCCCAGCGGCTCGCGACAGGTATTCACAAGACGATCGCTCTGCAGGTCTCGGGCTACGGACCGAACATCGTTGGCGTCGATTCGGCCTATTACATCGACCTCCTGAACAGTGCCTCGGCGACGGCCCTGGAGCTGGGGTACATGCCGATCCTCACGCCGCCTGACGTAACCAATAAATCAATCCAGCTCGCGGCCGATGGTGCCCTGATCCTCGACCCGACGGGGGATGAACCGCTGATGGAAACGGTCAACGAAGCCGGCGGCATAGTGGTTACCGCTGGCCGGCCGATGCTCAACCGGTCGAGCGTCGCTGGCTGGGTTGACAACGATCTCCCGACCCTGACGATCGAGGTACTCGACCACCTGGAATCGATGGGCTACGAGCAGCCGGCCCTGATTACCGGCTCCAGGGAACGCTCTTACGCGGCGGACACGATTCGTGCCTACGAGCGCTGGGTCGGCGAACGGGGCAAGGCAACGAACGTCGTGGAAGTGCGCGACAACCCGACCGCGGACGTCGCCATCAGCACCGCCCGTCAGCTGCTCGAACGTGAGCCCAGGCCCGACTCGATCTACGCGAGCTTCGACGTCTTCGCCCTCGGTGCCCTCCGTGTCGCGAATTCAATGGGCCTCGATGTCCCGAACGACCTGGGCATCGTCGCCACGGTCGACAGCCAGGGCCTGCGCAGTGCCACTCCCACCCTTACCGCAATCGAGAACCATCCGAGCGAACTCGGCGCGAAGGCGATCCGGATGCTGATCGGCCTGCTCAACGGCACAATCGAACCACCGGTTACCGAGATCGTCCCGGCCGAACTTCAGGTTCGCGAATCGACCGCGCGCTCCGAGTCCCCAGTCGGCTGAGCGTCACGGAAGCGTTCCCAGACCAGCTGGAGTGCCTTCTCTTCAGCCGGAGTGAGGCTGGTGAGAGTCAGGCAACGGCCGATCGTCTCGGGCTTCGGGAAGAGGACCTCGTCGTTCCGGAGATTCTCCGGCAGTAGGTCGCGAGCGTCGCAGTTGGGTGTTGAGTAACCGCCGTTAATTACCGCCAGCGCCGCGATTTCCGGATCCATCAGCTCCTTCAGCAGGAGCCTCGCGGCATCCGGATCCGGGGCATCGGCGGTGACCGCCGCGGTGGTCACCCAAAGCAGTGCTCCTTCACGGGGCACCGTGTAGCCGAGACCGGTCGCGTTCCTCATCGCCATCGCTGCCGGTCCGCTCCAGGCCTGATGAATGGCTACCGCGCCGCTTTCGACCGGCCCGGTGAAGTCATCGCTGGTCAGCGATTTCACGAAAGGCCGTTGGCGCTCGAGGATCACAGAGGCATCGGCGAGCGCGGCCTCATCGGTCGCATTCGGAGAATGTCCGGCCAGGATCAGAGCCGCGCCGATTACCTCACGCACTTCGCCGAGTACGCCCACATCGATCCCTGCCGGCTCGAAGAAGTCGGCCCACGACTCGTGCTCGGGCGCCCGCTCGGCATCGTAGAGGTAGCCGGTCGTGCCGTAGGCCAAAGGCACCGAGAACCGCTCGTCGGCGTCGTACGACGGGTGGCGTGACCACTCCACCAGGACCTCGCGATTGAACTCGAAGCCATCCGAGATATCCGCGAGTCGGCCCTCTGCGGCCAGCTTCTCGACCAGATAGTCCGACGGACAGATCAGGTCGAACGGCCCGTCGCTTTCCAGCAGGTGCTCGAGGTCTTCATTTGAGCTGACCACCGAAACATCCAGCTCGCGGCCGATTCGGTCGCTGGCCCGCACCAGGCCTTCGCCGTCCGGCATGCCCGGCCACACGATCAGCCTGAGCGGGTCGGTCACCGGTCCACCAGCCCCGGCCAGTATCGGCCCTGCATCTTCAGGATCTCGGTCAGCCGGTCCGGCCACTCCGAAACCGGCGGCGCGCCTTCGGCGAAGATGTCGGTGAGGTCGGTCGGGAATGAGCCGAGCCCGCCGAGGATGGCGTGGTCCAGTTGCGGCAGGGTCGAAACGTTGTAGCCGCCCTCGTGAAGCACCACCAGCCCGATCCCCTTGGCTTTGGCAAACGCCGCGGCGCCGCCAGCCATGTCGCGAAAGCCGGTGGCTGAGATCATCTGGTTGCTGAGGGTGTCCGCCGCGTGCCCGTCCTGGCCGGCCGAAACGATCAGGAGCTGCGGATCGAACTCGTCGAGGATCGGCTCGACGACCGCCTCGATGGCCTGACCGTACTCACGATCACCGCTACCCGGCGGCATCGGCAGGTTGACGTTGAAACCTTCACCCTCTCCCTCCCCGACCTCGTCGACCGAGCCCGTTCCCGGGTAGAGCGGCCACTGGTGGAGGGAGATGTAGAGGACCGAAGGATCACGCCAATGGATGTCCTGGACGCCGTTGCCGTGGTGAACATCCCAGTCAAGGATTGCAACCCGGTCGATCGGATAGTTCGCCTGCGCGTATCGAGCCGCCACGGAGGCGTGGTTGAAGAGGCAGAAGCCCATCGCTCGGTCCGCCGTAGCGTGGTGTCCCGGCGGCCTGATCAGCGCGAACAGACTGTCCGGCTGCCAATAGGCCTCCATCGCCACCGCGTCGACCGCAGTCAGGCCGGCGCCGGATGAGCGCAACGCGAGCTCGTAGCTTCCAGGGCCGGCTTTGGTGTCGGTGTCGAGCCAGGTCGGACCGTCATTGGCGGCCAGTCGGATCGAATCGACGTAGCTCTCTTCATGCGCTCTGGCGATGTCCTCGAAACGGGCACTCCGCGGGTGCATTACAAAGAGGCGATCCCAGTCATCGCTCTCTCTCAACCTTTTCACCAATGGGGGCAGTCGGCGAATGTTTTCGGGATGCTCCCCGGTGTCATGGTCTTCCTGGTTCGGGAGCAGGACGACTCCGGTGAGCGGTTCGTCGCGCTGGTAGTAGGCGTGTTCGACCGAGCCGACGCCTTCCACCTTCAGGTTTCCGCTTTCTTCAGTCAAACTTCTCTCCGAGCACTTGTCACGAAACTCTCCAGCGGAAAAAGGCCATCGGCGCCAGCGGCGATCTCCTGCCCATCGGGGTCGACCACGAGTGACCCGCCAGCGAAATCCGGTTCGTCGTCGGCCGGCGACCGGTTGACGAGCACCAGGGCGATTCCGTAGACGGTCGCCAGACCGGCGGCGATCGAGCAGGTCCCTCGCCAGCTATCGGCGGTCTCGCTGACCGACGCCAGCACCAGGGAAGCACCGAGATTCAAGAGTTCCGTCCAGGAGCCGATCTCACGAACGTCGGCACCGATCAGCATGCCGACCGCACCCCAGGGGGATTCGGCCACGGCCCGACCAGTGTGCCCGGGCGAGAAGAACATCTGCTCGTACCTGCCGGTTGCCGCCTCGATCCGGTGCTGTTGCTGGACAAGGTGGCAACCCGCGCTGCCGGATCCCAGCTCACCCCGCACGTAGAAAACGCCCTCACCTTTGCATTCGTAGCCGGATGCCGCCAGCCAGCTGTCGCGGGCAGCTTCCCGGGCCGCAGCCATCGGTTTAGAAGGAAATCTCTCTCCCAGCTCGAGCGCTTCCCGGTTCCGATTCGCCGGGAAGTAGGGAGAGAAGCTGAGCTGGGGGAGCACAATGAGATCGGCGCCACCGTCAGCCGCAGCACGGATCTCGGACAAGAGACCGCCTTGATCGCCCACGGTCTGAAGGTTCTGGTCGGAACCCGCAGCCGTGGTTGAACGGCCGGTCCGGCCGATCGGAGCGACCAGGAGGGAAGCAGCCACGTTCATTCGACTATTCCCACCAAACGCGCTGCAGGTTGTCGGTCATGTTCTCGACACCGTTCTCGGTGACGATTACATCGTGCTCGAAGGCCCCGGTGCCTGCACCTGGACGACCGATCTCAACTTCGATCGCGAAGACCATCCCCGGCTCTAGCAGAGTGGGCTCGTTCGGACAGACGAATGGATGCTCCCAGGCCAGGCCCATACTGTGACCGAACGACGGGAAGCTCTGGGCGAAGTTGCCTTTGGCGTCGCCGCCGGGGACCTCGAAGTCATGTTCGGCAAGCCAGGCCGCACCGCGGTCGAAGAGCTCACCGGCCGACACCCCGGGCTTGATCGCCTCGATCACGTGCTCGACCAAAGCAATCGGCGCTTCGAGGACCTCACGCTGCGCCTCGGTCACCTTGCGGCCGACAACCGTCGTCCGCACCATGTCGTAGAAGTAGCCACCCACGGTGCCGTACATGTCCGGGTGGATCATGTCGCCGACTTCGAGCTTGCGCTTGTGGTCCCAGGACGGCATGCGATCCCACTGGAAGTGGTCGATGTGCTCGCCCGAAGTCACCGGGATATCGAGCGGAAACGCGCCCTGGGATACGCCCTTGCTGAAGGCGGCAATCACGCAGTCGGATTCCGTCGCACCCGGCACCGCGGCTTCAAGGAAGGCGGCTACCATCTCCGAGCCGACCCTCACCGATTCACGGACCAGATCAAGTTCGGCCGGCGATTTGATCAGACGCATCGACTCGATGATGTCGTCGGCCCACTCGAACTCGAGTCCGGGCAGCTCCGACTGAATCCGTTCGATCGCGATGTAGGGGAGGCTTTCGCGCCCGATCAGTCCGATCTTGCCGCTGCCGAGTCCGCGGTCCTTCAGGGTCGCCGCCGTTCCGGCCCAGAGGTCGGAAGAGAAGCGAACGTCGTCACAGACCACGAGGTCCTGGCGCCAGTCGGGAATCTCGACGACCAGAGAGGCATCTTCGGCGGTCGGCATCACAACCGCAGCCGAACCCCGGCCAGACCAAAGTGGCGGCCGGTCGGGAATCTGCGGGAAGGGCGAGTAGTGGTTGGTCAGATAGACCACATCGGCACCCCAGTCGGCGCCGTTGGCACCGCGGCTGACGACGAGTACGCCGTCGAGACCGCGTTCGGCGAGCCGCTGCCGAAGTTCAGCGCGGCGATCGGCGAATTCACCACGAGGGATGCCGTTAATCGAGTCGGTGTCAGTCATGCGATGTAGCTCCTTGATTGTTCATGTGGTTATCCGCTCACAAACTGGTGACCGACGACCCGACCGGGTTCGACGGTTACCAGGACCGCTCGCAGGATTCCTTCGGCAAATTCGCTCCCCGGATTCAGGGCATAGGTCTGTCCGATATCGACCTTGCCCGGTGATTCATGGATGTGACCGTGGAGGGAAAGCAGAGGCTGATGCTTCTCGAGAAAGTCCCTTGACGCGGTCGAACCGACGGGAACGGTCGATCCGGTGATCGGCCGGGGCGGGACGACGCTCGTATCGAGTTCGGGGGCGATGTCGAGTGAGGATCCATACGGCGGTACGTGAATGTTGGCGATGACAGTGCGAAAGTCATCGACTTGTTCGGCGAGCGCTTCGAGCTCTTCGGTAAGCCGTTCCTCAGGAACGTCGCGCGGGCATTGCCAGGGCGTCTCGTTGGCAAGACCGATCGAGAGCAGGCTCCAGTGGTCGAGCAACGGCAGTACTTTGCCGTCCGCTCCCTTGACCCACTGCCGCTCGACCTCATTCAGCTCGTCAAGTGCCCAGGGATCGTCATTGCCAGCGATCACGTAAGCCGGAATCTCGAGTTCCGCGCACCTTGCTTCCAATCGCTCGAGCCACTCGCTCCAGCGTTCCATCATCAGGTCCTCGAAGACCCGATCCTTGAACTCTTCGTCTTCCTTCAGGCGGGCGAGGCCAGCGGCGTCTACCCGGTACGGATAGAAGCCGAGCTGGTTTGCCCGGTCCTCGTACTGCTCGATCTCGGCGAGCGGCACGTCGTGCTCCTCGCCCATCCACCGCATCCGGGCCCGGTCCCCGTCCACCAGGACGGGGAGCAGGCCTTTACCGGCGACATCGCCGCCGAGGATCAGGACATCCGGACTCCAAAGGTCGAGGACCTTGATGAGTTTCGCGAACGTGTATTCGCTGCCGTGGAAGTCGGTGGCGAACAGGATCCTTTTCCTGTTCGCCTTGTCCGGCTTCGCCTTCTTTCCGAATAATCCCAATGACTACTCCGGTGGGATCTCTTTAAAGGTGAGATCGATGTCCACTCCGCGACTCTTCTGCCAGGCCCTGTAGGCGAAGAACCAGATCGCCGATATCAGGAGGCTGACCAGCAGCAACGTCCGTGACCAGCCGGTCGTGAACCCGAGTTCGGGTACGAACAGGTTGGCAACCGTCACTCCGCCGGCGGCGAGGAACGTAACGGCGCCAGCGACGGCTATCAACGGCAGCCCGAACAATCTGTGCTTTGCCACCGGAGAGACGTCGTAGACATGTTTCGCGCGATACGCGAAGAACACACCCGCCAGACCGGTGACCGCGATCACGCCGACGCTGGTGAAGGCTCCGCCGAGGATGATCGTGGCCTGCGCCTCTTCGTCATACCGGAAGAGGATGTTGATGCCGACCGCAACGATGAAGTAGAAAATCGCCGCGTTGACCGGTGCGTGGAAGCGCTGCGAGACTTTCGAGAACCACTCTGGAAGAGTGCGGTCCATGCCCATCGCGCTCAGGACGCGGGTCATGTTCATGAAGACGCAGTTGGCGAAGTAGAAACCGACTGCGATAAACCCGATCGAAAGCAGAAACGAAACGATCGGGCTGGTGGTCATCATCATGGCCAGGCTGGGAATAGATGATCCAGCCGCCACTTCAATGCCACCCTCGGCACCCGCCGCATTGGCGTAGGCGTACATGAAGTCGCCACCGGCCATCTGCTGGAAAAGGAACGTCGGCAGTACCCATGCGAAGAGGCCGACGAAGAGACCGCCGATCGTGAACGCCTTGAAAAGCTTGCCGAAGTTGTTCGCCTGCTTGGTCTCACCGAGGAGGCCCTGAGCGCCGAATACGACGTACCAGATCAGGCCGGTGACCGAGAGGAACAGGACCGTATATTTGAGCGAGAAACCCGGGTCCGAGATTGCTCCCGAAAGGGCGAAGTCCTGGACCTTGGTCGAGGCGTCGGTAATGCCCAGCGCCTTCTCGTGGAAGGCATCGAACTTGGCGAAAAACGAGTCCTGCGACCTCATAAGAAGGACCAGCAGGGTCACGTTCGAGATGATGATCGCCGGCACGATGAACCACCGCTGGATCTTGCGGTAGACGCCGAGCCCGCGAACCGTCGTGATGAATGAGAGGACGACCAGTACGAGCGTGGTCACCAGCAGGCCGTCAGGGCTGCCGAACCAGTTGGCCTTGTCGATCAGCCAGGTCGAATCCCAGGCAAGTCCGAGGTTGAAAAGCAGTGGCTGAAGACCGAGCTGACTGACAACGATGCCGCCGACGGTGGTGAAGGTGAGCCACATGAAGACTTCCCATGCGAAGGTGAAGGTGAAGCCGATCGATGGGTGAAGCGCGCGCGATTGATAGAGGTAGTCACCTCCCATCCTCGGCATGGCCGAACCGAAGCCGGCGTAGACAACGAAGACGGGGATCATGATGACCATCGCGATCAGTGCCGAGATCGGAACACTCAAACCGGGCATGAACAGCTGGGGCACCGGGAACACGTAGACGAGGCCGAAGAGTGCACCGGCCGCGAGGATCCCGTACCAAGTCATGTCGACTATCGAAAGCTGCCGAACCAGTCCTGATGATTTCCTTGAAAAAACATCCAGAGAAGCCGACTCCGACCCCTTAGATGCTGGTTTTTCTGACATCTCTCCTCCTCCAATTATGTCGCTAGGTGTGGCCTATGTTAAAACGCTTTGGCAGATGACCTTCGAGAGCGTCAACCACGCCGGAACCGAATCGGTCCCGTCCCACTAACGGTCCAGTTCTTCAACCTCTTCGTACCAGGACACTTTTGTACCCAGACGGGATCGCATCTTCCATTTCCGCGACTTCGGCGTCATTTCGATGTCGTCCGCCAGCGATGAAATACGATCGCTCGTTGCCTGCTGCGAAGTTCCTTCCATCTTTTCGTCGAGGATCGAGTCAACTCGTTCGAGATTGCGCGTGGCCGTGTAGTGGAATCCCCAGTCGCGGCTGAGGAGGCCGGTGATCCGCGACGAATCGATTCCAGCACCGTTCAGGCTGGCCGGGTTGGCCAGCAGGAGGAAGGCAATGTCGGTGAGGTCCTTGTCGGTCGCTTCGACGATCTGGAGCTTCTGGAGCAACAGTTCGGTCGCCGACAGGGCCACGCCGCTTCCAGTGAACTCTTCGTCCGGGAGGTCGAACGTGTGGCAGGCGGGCGGAAGTCCGAGGAAGACATCGACGTCGACTATCGGTTCACCATTCTCATCGAGCTCGAAGTACTGGTGCCGCTCGTCGCCGCGCCAGGCAATGAGCCTCTCGTCCGGGACATAACCGCGCGCTACGAAGATCGCCTTGATCTGGTTCGAGGTGGTGCCCTTCAACGTCACCAGGTCGAGATCCTTGGGCTGAGCACGCACCTCTTCGTACGGAGTCCGGAGTACTTCCGGAAGGCGTTCCCAGATGGCGACGCCTCCGACCGAGCGAAGCGCGACCCCATGTTCCTGGCCGTCCTCGACCAGTTCGGTCGCCCTGCGCGCTAGATCACAAAACTCGGCTGCCATTGCTCACATTCTCTAGTTTGAACTTCCAAAAGTTTAACGCTGAGGCTCACCAAAACGCTTTGGCACAATTAGGCTAGCGAATGTGACTACGTCACGCAAGGATAAATTTCAATTCCCTTTGTGAAAGGGAAAAATCTCCTTTCGCGCGGTGGCGATCCACCGGAACGCTCCCCCGGGAGGATGGAAAATAACGATCAGGCGGGCTGAACGCGGAAGGCATCGATCACCTGGTCGGCGTAACGCAGCCAGACCTTGGGATCTTCCTGCCCCTGCTCGTTCAGTACCCGGCAGATTCCACCGAACAGCACGCTCACGTCTTCCGCCTGCGCGTCCTTTCTCATCTTGCCCTGCTCGATGGCCTTGTCCATCAGTTGACCGAGCAGCACCTTGGAGCGCTCCCGTTCATATTCGAGCAGCTCGCTCTTGCCGTGATGATTCAGGCCGATGAGGAAGTTCCGGTCCTGCATTTTCCCCCGGATGGCGTCACGCAACAGATCGCGAAACGCTTCCCAGGAATCGTCCTTGTCGATGGACTCGACGGTCATGTCATTGAAGCGGGCCAGCCGGGTCGCGAGCACCGCCGAGACGAGGTCTTCCTTGGTCTCGAAGTTCCGGTAGACGGTGCCTTTACCGACTCCGGCCTTCTCGGCAATCTCCGGAATGCCCGCTTCGATCCCGTGCTCGCCGAAGACTTCCTCGGCCGCCTTGATCACGCGCTCCCGATTGCGGACTGCATCGGCGCGGCGCGGTGCCTCGCTGACAGACTCGTCGGTTTCGGATGTGGCGGTCTTCGGCGTCATCGCTCACCTGAGAAGGCGGGTTCGCCGAGCGGGGAAGCCGCGCCGATCTCGTCGGCGACCGACTGGTGCTCGTGACTCGTGCTCGGGATCAGCAGCGCCATGACTCCAGCAAGGATAGACACGCCGGCCGCGGCCATGAAGGCCGTCTTGAAGGCGGCGTCTGTGGGCAACTGGGTCCCGACCACGATGCTCGCGGTCAGGATCGAGGCGACCACCTGCGAACCGAGCGAGGAGCCGACCGAGCGGATCAGGGCGTTGAACCCGGTCGCCTCTCCGGTGCGGCTCATCGGCACCGATTCCATGATCAGGTTCGGCATCGCGGCGAAAGCGAGTCCGACGCCCATCGACGAGACCATGTTCCAGAGGACGATCGGGAGCACGGTCTCGTGCATGAGGCCGATCCCGACAAGTCCCGTCCCGGCGAGCATCCCGCCGATCGCCAACGGGTACTTGTTGCCGATCCGGGAGCCGACGATTCCGGACAGGGGTCCGGCGACCAGCATCATCAGGGCAGCGGGCAGCATGACGAAGCCGGCCTGGGTTGCCGAGTAGCCGAAGCCGAAACCGGTGGAAGTCGGAGATTCGACCAGCTGGGGGATCAGGACGAACGAGCCGAACATGCCGAAGCCGATGAACAGCGTCGCGATGTTGGTCATCAGCACCGGAGGGCTCTTCATCAGGCTGACCTCGGCCAGCGGGTCCTTGGTCCGGCGCTCGAGCCAGATCCAGAAGGTGAGGATCGCGACGCCGACCAGCGAGAGGCCGATCGTCCTGCCGCTGGCCCAGCCCCAGTTGTTGGCTTCCGAGATCGCGTACATCGGCAGGATCAGGCCGACCGCCAGCACTATGGCGCCGCGGTAGTCGATCCGGGCCGGGGTGCGGTTCGGCGATTCCGGCACCAGGAAGTGGGCGGCGACGGCTGCGATCACGGCCATGGCCGCGCCCATCCAGAAGATCCAGTGGTAGGAGGTGTTGTCGAGGATCAAACCTCCGAAGACGAGCCCGAGCCCGCCGCCGATGCCGGCCGTGGCCGAGATCAGGCCGATCGAAGCGGAGACCCTCTCCTTCGGGAACTCGTCCCGGATGATGCCGAAGCAGAGGGGGAAGATTCCACCGCCGACGCCTTGGAGGATCCGGCCGGCAACGATCGCCTGGACGGAACTTCCGAGGGCCGAGACAACGGAGCCGGCGGCAAAGATGGCGAGCGCGAGGACGAGCATGCGACGTTTGCCGAACATGTCGCCGAGTCGCCCGAAGATCGGGGTGAAGACGGCGGCGGAGATCAGGTATCCGGTGAGGATCCAGGCGATGCCGCTGGCGTTGGTGTCGAATTCGACGGCCAGCTCGGCGAGGGCGGGGATCAGGGTGGTCTGGGCGAGGGCGAATGAAAGCGCGGCAAGTCCGAGGATGGCGAGAGTGCGCATCGGTTTGGGGCGATCTGAAATAAGTGGACTCATGAGTCCGGATAATAACAATTAAACGGACTGATGGGTCCGTTTGACCGTGAGACGCATCACACAAGTTCCGATCGTCGGCCACCAACCCCAAGGCTGGCGATCCACAAGGCTGGCAATCCACAAGGCTGGCGATCCACAAGGCTGGCGATCCTGATTGACCCCGCTATCCGGCCGAGATCGCCAAACTCCGCCGAAGAAACCCTTCTGGCAACGGTTTCCTATCCATAGCCCCGGAAACCGCGGCCAGAATGACTCCAGGCCAGACCCCCTCAGCTTCTGGCAACGGTTTCCTATCCATAGCCCCGGAAACCGCGGCCAGAGTGACTCCAGGCCAGACCCCTCAGCTTCTGGCAACGGTTTCCTATCCATAGCCCCGGAAACCGCGGCCAGAGATAGTCGGGTGTCGAGGGCCTCGGGGGCCGAGGACCTCAGCTGCCGAGGACCTTTTTTACGTATTCGTTGCTGAATACGTGATCGGGGTCGAACTTCTGTCGCACTTTCTGAAACCGGTCCCACTCGGGATAACGCGGGGCGAGCGTCTCCGCCGTCTGCGTGTTGCGCTTGCCCCAGTGCGGGCGTCCGCCGTAGGAATCGAAGATCTCCTCGATCGCCTCGAAATACGGCCGCCATTCCATGCCGCGGTACTGGTGGACGGCGATGTAGGTGCTCGGCCGTTCGTAAGCCGGGCTGAGCAGCGCGTCGTCGCCGGCGACCACGCGGCATTCGATCGGCATGCCCATCGGGAAGCGCTGCGTTTCGATCAGGTCGAGTACTCGACTGACGGCCTCCGGCGCGACCTCCAGCGGCAGCGCGTATTCCATCTCGTTGAAGCGGATCGTCCGGCAGTTGGCGAAGACGCGGTGGGAGACGTCGACGCGCTCGGCCTGGTTCATGGCAAAGGTCGAAAACCGGGCGATCCTGGGGATCGAAGCCGGGACCCGGCCGCTCCAGCGCAGGGCGATGTCGCCGATGCCGTTCTCGAGCACGACGTCGCTGAGGTAGCTCTCGAACCTGCTCCGTGGCGCCGCCGGACGTGAGGTCCGGTTGCGGCGGATGGTCAGGGCCTTCCGGGTATACGAAAAGAGGAAGAATTCGAAGTGGGTGTTGTCAGCGGCCAGCTCGTGGAAGTTCGACAGCAGGTCGTCGAGGGGCATCGGGCTGTCAATCCGGTGGAGGTTGAAGGCGGGCACCGTCTTCAGCGTGACCGCGGTGATCACGCCGAGCGAGCCGATCGCGATCCGCGCCGCCCGCAGCTTCTTCGGTGTGTCCTCTTCGGTCAGATGATGGAGCTGCCCATCGGCGGTGAGCAGGTCGATCGCGACCACCTGCGCCGAAATGTTCGGCAGTTCCGCCCCGGTGCCGTGGGTGCCGGTGGAGATCGCGCCGCTGATCGTCTGCGTGTCGATGTCACCGAGGTTCGGCATCGCCAGCCCGAGGCCGTCGAGCTCGCGGTTGAGGTCGGCGAGGATCGTGCCACCCCCGACCTTGACCAGGCCGGAAGCGCGGTCAGCCTCGATCACGCCGCTGAAGTTGTCGACGTCGATCATCACGTCATCGGTCAGGGCCGCGCCGGTGAAGGAGTGGCCCGAGGCCGCAACTGTGACCTGGCCGCCCCGTGCCGCCGCTTCGGTCACGACCTCGGTCAGTTCGCCGAGGCCGGAGGGCCGGAGGATCAGGTTCGGGTGACAGGTCTGCTCGCCCGCCCAGTTCGACCAGGTGTTGCCGGCGGCCCGTTTCATTTGAATTCCTCCGCCGCCGGCGCCAGCGATTCGGTCGGCAGGGTCTGGATGGTCCGGCGGGCGACCGCGGTCACGCCGACAAGCAGTAACGCGACCAGCAGCGACGGCAACAGGTACCCCGAGAGCCCGGCAAGCAGGCCGGCGCCGGCCGAGCCGACCATATGGCCGCCGCCCCAGGCCACCTCGGAAGCGCCCGACGCGTAACCCTGGTTGATGCCGGCCGAGGTCGCGGCGTCGGTGACCAGGGTGCTGGCGGGGGTGAACGAGAGTCCCGCCCCGAAAGCGACCGCGACGACGGCCGCCGCCTGGACCCAGAGCACGTTGAAGACTCCCATCGCAATTACGCCGGCGATGATCACCTCGATGCCGAAAAGGAACGGAGCGGTCCGTCCGACCCGGTCGCTGTAGCGGCCGATCAGCGGCCCCGCGATCGCTTCGATCACCGATCCCGAGGCGAAGGCGGCGGCGATCAGGAAAGGAGAGGCGCCGAGGTCGTCCATGCGAAGGGGGGCCACGACGACCATCAATCCAAAAGCCACCGAAGGACCGGCCAGCATGACCATGCCGCGCAGCACGTTCGATCCGCGGAAGGCGGCGATCGCCTCGCGGACCGGCTGGCCATCGACCTCGGCCACCTGCGGAATCGTCAGGGCGAGTGCCATCAATCCGATCGCGAAGAAGGTGACCGAACTGAAGACGATCTCGGTACCGACCTCATGCGCGATCGCCCCGAGCGGAGAGCCCAGCAGCTCACCCACGACCGCGGCACTGATCACCGTGCCGAGTACCTGCCCACGCTGTTCGCGGGGTGCCGCCGAGACGACCCAGCTGAGAGCGCCTGCCCACATGAGGGCGCCGGAGGCACCCTGAAGGAATCGGCTGGCATCGAGCAGGACCAGGTGCTCCGCAAAGCCGAACAGCGGGCTGAAGACGCCGATTCCGACGAGGCCGGCGATCAGGGTGCGGCGGGGTCCGACCCGGGCGGCCAGCCACCCCGCCGGCAGGGCCATGACCAGGGTTCCGGCCGCGTAGCTGGCCGAAAGCAACCCGGCCGCTCCGTCGCCGACCCCGAGGTCGCTTTGGTAGGAAGGCAGCAGCGGAGTCAGGACCGCAAAGAACGTGACGTCAAGAAAGACGACCGCACAGGCAAGGAAGAGCAGACGACGCACGAACCCATCCTGACACCACGGCCGGGCCTGCCTACGTTCGCCGTGTAAGACTTAAGCCGCTCTGGCTAACGTTTCAAAAGAAGCCGACACCCGGAGGGGTGGCAGAGCGGTTGAATGCACTGGTCTTGAAAACCAGCAGGCGTCAAAAGGCGTCTCGAGGGTTCGAATCCCTCCCCCTCCGTTGAAGTGGGCAACCACGCGTGCCTCGTTTGAACCCGCATCCCGCACCCGGGGCTCTGGTCGTGGCGGGCAGCGGTGTGCGCGTAGGATCAGTCAGGCACGGGTCCCGACGGGAAGGCGCATCATGGATACCCCGGGACAGATGCCGGCTACCGCGTAAGGAGGTCTCACTAGATGACTGGCAAGAACGCAGATAAGGCGAAGGGCCGCGCGAAGGAAGCTGCCGGGGCACTGACCGGCGACAGAAGCCTCAAGAACAAGGGGCGCGCCGATCAGGCAAAAGGCTCGGTCAAGGGCGCTGTCGACAAGCTTAGGGGCAAGCACAGAAGGGCCAAGTAGCCGCCACATCAGCGAGAAGAAATCTCTGGCTCACCGTTGGCTCGGCAAACTCGACGAGCGCTCGTTGTTCAACGACACCGAGATGAGCCTCGTCACGTGCGACCCAGCCCTTGCGGTCCAAACTCGCCTTGAGTTATGGGCTGAGCATCCATGCTGCGGCCTTGAGCGGCAGCGCCCAGCAGTCCGACTACCGCTTGAGAACGAGCAACCAGTAGACGGTTGAGCGGCGGCCTTTCCCCCGCGGCGCCTCGGCGGCGTATAGTCTGAGCGCGATGCCGGTGAATGCCCTTCGAGTGGCCGACCGCATCGCGGGAAACGCGATCGAGCGCTTGACGAACGATCACCATGCCCGCCGACTGGGCAAGCTCGGGCGCTCCGCGCAGCGCACGCCGCCGGACGACGGGCGCCTGTGGGCCGCGGGGGATCCGCCGCCGCGGGCGGGCAACGCGCTCGACGTGCTGATCGAGGGCGCGGCCTACTTCCCGGCGCTCGAACAGGCGATCCGCTGTGCCCGGCGCAGCGTGCTGATCGCGGGGTGGTCCATCACGCCGGGCTTCGCGCTCGTCCGCGACGAGCCGCCCGTGTTGCTGCGCGAGTTGCTGGGCGAGGCGGCCGAGTCGGTCGCCGTTCGCGTGCT